>JAZRZT010000178.1:0-12171 GCA_045601475.1 Faecousia sp. | reverse complement strand
GAATGTGATGATCGTATCTTCCTCCACCACCAGATATCTTTGCACTTCATCCAGGATGCTCTCATCCAAGGAAAACCCTGTGAAGCTGATGCGGGTCTCCGGCTTTCCGTCCTCATGAAGGGTAAGATTCTCCCGGATACGCCCCTCCTTCTCCAGATACAGACAATCCAGACGAGAAAGCTGTTTTGTATAATCCACCGCGTTTTCTCTGCCCAGCACCACCACCGCCGTGTTGGGAATGCCGGCGCTGTGCAATGCGCGGCTGATATTCACGCCCTTGCCGCCGGCATGGCTATGATTCACCGTAGCCAAATTTTCATGGTATGCCGCAAAACCCGAAGTGCCGGCATGGATATCATAGGCGGGATTTAAAGTGAGCGTATAGATCTTCATAAGCGTCCCCCTTCCTTTTTTTATTGTAGCATACAGGCAGAAAAAAGAAAACCCCGAACCGATCAAAGATCGGTTCGGGGTGATACATCATTTTGCTTGGTACTTCTCTGTTGCCAGTTCCGGATACTTGGTATAGTCAATATTATAGTAATCGCTTCTGCCGTCACTTCGCCCATTGGCGTAGGCCTTAACCTGCGCGTCGGTCTTCATGAAGCAGCGGTAGGGATCTGCCGCACTCTGAGGCATGCAGTCATAGTGATACCAGCCGGAGCCGGTATTCACAAGCAGCCAGAAATGTGTGGTCTTTCCTCCGTAGCGCTCAGCAGGAAGGTTGTCGATGCCGGCGCAGTCCAACATCACCTTGGCAAGGGCAAAGTAATTATAACAATCGCCCGCCCGCTTGGTCAAAGCCTTATAGGCAGCATTGGGAATGTCCGTTTCCGGAGAATTGGTATAGGCAATATTATAGCGGACATAGTTGTAGATCTCGGTGATCTTTTCGTGGGGCGTCATACCGTCCTTGATAATTTTGTCCAGGATCTTCTGGGCCATCTCATCCACCAATTCCCGGTTGACCACCAGTGTTGCCGTAACATGGAGCTTTCGCTCTACCACGGTGGTGTTACCGCTGGAGTCGGTGGCGGTGTACTTGATGATGTAAGTACCCTCTTTTTCAAGGTTAACATCACTGCTGTCGATCTGATAAGAGATCTCGCCGTCGCGGTCGTCTGTGGCAGTAATATTCTTTCTATAGGAGACACTCTGACCTATGTTGACTGTTAACTCCTCAATGGGGGAAAACACAGGAGCAGTGGTATCCGCAATCACTGTCAGCTTTGCTGTAACGACTCCCACATTTCCGGAAGTATCCGTCAGGTTTACCGTTACCGTCTGTTCACCAACCTTCGTGAAGTCAGGATTCTCTGCAAACGCTGCTGTTACAGCGGTCACATCTACGATGTCCACCACAAAATCATCGGCTTCCAGGGTCTGGTCATTATAGATCTTTTGATCCACGCCGGTTCCCGTGGGTGCCACAGTGTCCGCTATCACAAGCGTAGATGTATAGGTCTTCTTTTTATAGGCAAATTCCAGAACGTGCTGTCCGGGTATATTCAGATCAATGCCGGAAACATCCGTGATAAGCGTAATTTCCTTCCCCTCTTCGTAAAACTCGGAGAAAGGAATCTCACTTACACCGGCTTCTACGGTGACGCTCTCATTCACAGGCTTCGCACCAAACACAGCAAAACAAATCACAACAATGACAGCTGCCAGGAAAACAAGCGGCAGTACCGGCGAGAGCGTTCTGCGCCTTCTTCTCCTTCTGGTGTGCATAGGATGTCAACTCCTTTCGGGAACGCTTAATCATACAAGTTAATATTGTATGCAATATTTTAAAAATGTCAAGGAAATTTGGGGAAATGCGGCAGATTTTGCAGGATTTCATTTTCTCCAGTCAAGGGAACTGCTTATTTCGGCGGGTCACCCCCGTTGCATTTAGATTATTCGAATCCCGTTCATCCGAAGCCAAAAAAGACCACACCGTTTGCCTGATCGGATGAGGGATTCGTTTGCATTTTCGCCTTTGGCGAAAATAATGGTTCGGCTCCGTCAAGCCGTCGCCGGCAACGCTCGCTCGCGTTGCATTTATATTATTCGAACCCCAATCCAAATGCCAAAAAAGACCACACCCACCGGTGTGTTCTTTTTTGGCAGAGGATGAGGGATTCGAACCCCCGCAAACGGAGTCAGAGTCCGGTGTGCTACCGTTACACTAATCCTCTATGTGCTTGGCACGGGTTTTATTATACTGAAATCAGGCAAAATGTCAAGAACTTTTTTCCATTTCTCCATAATTTTTTCCCGGGCAGGAATAGTCTGCCCGGGCTTTGTTGTTTTATTCCGTTTCCCAAGGAAAAGGCTTGCCTTTCAGCACATTCTTTTTCATATATCGGAAGGTTTCCCTCTCCCCTTCATCCCGAAGCATGGTCAAAAGATATCGCAACTCCCGCACAGTTTTCGGGTGCATCAGAGTTTTCTCCCGGCTCTTTTCCAGATATTCCAGTTCTGCACCGGGGGTGTAGTTCTTCCCCTGGTAGACCTTACAGGCGGCTCTGCGGTCCATGACCATTTCCACCAGATATTTCCGGGGCATGGGCACTGCCTCATAGTTTTTCGTCTCCCGGTTCATATCTGTCCAGTACTCATAGTGATGGCGGTTGCGTCCTTTGTGGTGCATCCAAGCTTCACTAAATCCCTTATCCTCACGCTCAGCGGCGTTGGGACTGCGGGTACCCTGATAGTACCGAGCACCTACAGAAAATTCCGTTTTGGAATACTTGGAGATATCATGGATCAAGCCCTGCCAGTACAAGCCCACCTTGAAGCAGCCCTGGCGTACCAGCCAGCGGTGCCATGTGATGGTTTTAAAATGTTTCCAGGCCTTCACGCCTTACACCTTCTTTTACTACAATGGTTACTTATAGTATATCACGGTAGCCCATATAATTCAACCGCCACACAAAAAAGGAAGCTATCCAGCGGGATAGCTTCCTAAGCGTTATTTGAACAGATAACCGAAATAGTCCTCATCGAGAGCCATTTTGCAATACTTGTACTTATTGCGGACAATGGCCTTCATGGTCTTCACATAATCCTCGGGGATGACGGTGTTTTCGTCCTTGGGGATGAACTTACCCTTGGAGTTGTAGTAGGTGCCAAGGTCTGTCTTCCAGTCATAGTTGGTATTAAACACCAGCGGCTCAGCATCAGAGAACACGTCTCTGCCCACAAACAGGCGGGAGTCGAACTCCGTACCGAAGAGGTTGGACAGGGTGGGCAGAACATCCAGGCCAAAGGTGGGAGTGTCCACCACAATGGGCTCCATGGTCTCCAGGCAGCCGCTCCACAGGATCAGACGGGAGTGGTCACGCTGGAAGTAGTCCGTGACATTGTAGCCGTATAGCTCGGACAGGTAGGGCATATCACCCAATCTCGCATCGTTATCCAAGCCATAGGGGAAGTGGTCGGTGGAGATGCAGATCACCGTATCGTTGGCGATGCCTCTTGCCTCCAGCTCGCCCACCAGCCAGGCCATGGCGGCTTCCAGCTCTAAGTTGGCTGCGATATAACCCTTGACAGGGTCGGAATAGGGCAAATGCTGCACTTTATCCCAGTGCTTTTTTGTCTGCTTGTTGCCGGAGGTGGTGTAGGCGCTGTGGCCGCTGACAGTCATATAGTAGATGTTGAAAGGCTGCTTGTCCACATAGGTGGGGAATGTGCCCTGGATCATCTCTGCGTCACTCTGCGGCCATGCCTTGGTCACATACGCCTCCATGCCGTTACCGTAGCCCATATAGCCGTCGGAGTAGCCGATCTTGGTGTGGGTCTCGTGGCGGGAGTAGTACTTATAGGAGTTATTGTGGTATGCCTTGCCATAGTAACCCAAACGGTCCAGCTGGCTGGCGATGGTCATATAGTTGTAGTTCTTTGCGGCGTTCTTGAAGGATTTGCCGCCGGAGGTAGGCAACATACCGAAAATATTCTGATACTCGCCACCGGTAGTACCAGCGCTGGCAGGCTGATAATAATCGGTGAACTGGATTCCCTTGGTGGCCATGCGGTAGAGGGTGGGCGTCAGCTCGGGGCTGATGACCTCAGCAGAAAAAGCTTCCGCAGTAAGGAAAATCAGATTCTTGCCCTTGAACAGACCAGTCATCTCATTCTGTTTGGATGCCGCCTGAGAAAGAACATACTCATTGAGTTTCTTTTTATCGCCGCTGCCGCCTTCCAGCTTCGCGACCAAATCCAGCTGATTGTAACCGTATTCCTTGGGCAATTCCGGGAGTATCTCATCCGTAGGCTCTGTAGGATCTTCCGTCACGGTATCATCCGCGGGGATCTCAAAGTCACCACCGGTGCCAAACAGCAGCTTTTCCACATCCAACCGGATGCCGGTAAGCAGACCGAAATTCTCCACGGCGGCCTGGTAGTTGTACTCCTTGCTGTAAATGCCAAACGCCATTTCATTGGTGCACACCGCCACCAAACCGGTGCAGTACACCAATCCGGCGCAGACAATGGCAATAATGCGGGTCTTTGCAGTGGCCTTCGCACGCCAGAAGAGCCGCGCGCCAAAAATGCCATACAAAATAGCCGGCAGGAAAAACAAAAAGATCTTAGACAGACCATCCCAGCAGAAGATCAAGCGGAAGATATCGCCGAGGAAACCGTCCATTACATCGTTGGCGCCGTTAAAGATAGTATTCACATCGTAATAGACCTTAAACTGGCGGTGGACGAAATATTCGATCAGGTAAGGCACTGCAGTGAGGGCCAAAAGCACGATGGTGGAAATATAGACACCCTTGGGCTTTTTAAACAGCGTCACGATCAGGTAACCCACCACACCGCCGGCAAGGGCGAAGAGGATCAAGTGGAATGTGCTCCAGGCAAAGAAGCTCTCCAGTGTAGCAATGTGGAACAGGCATTCAAAGTACACCATTGCCAGAGGAAACACCAGCATCAGCCAATAAGCGCTTGCCTTTACCTTTGTTCCTTTTCCCTGTTCTTTTGCCATCTGCTGGGCCTGCTTTCTGTTTCTGCGTTCCAGCATGCGACTCTCCAGATCCCGCATCTTTTCATCGTGGATCTCGGCGTCGTTATACTCAAAGTCCAGATTATCCATATCTCGACTCCTTTCAGCATCGCATAATATCTATCATATTATACCCCTTCGACGGAATGCTGTCAATGTCGACATTATTCGACAGGGCAGATTTTTCTTCCGTTGATTATATGCAACCAACCCCGCCGGATGGCGGGCTTTTTTCGGGCGGTCACTGACCGCCCCTACAAGGAATATAGGATAGTTTCGGAGGTGCAGGGCAAGAATAAATTTTGGAATGATTTTTGTAAAAACGGTTGTGCAAAACATGGCAAAATGTTATACTAACAATAGTTTCCAAATATAAACACAGAAAGGTTTTTGATCTATGCTGGAACGAATTTTTAAACTTTCAAAGCACCAGACCACCGTAAAAACCGAAGTCATGGCCGGTATCACCACCTTCATGACTATGGCCTACATTCTGGCTGTCAACCCCAGTATCCTTGCCGACGCCGGCATGGATCCCTCCGCGGTGCTGCTGGCAACCGCCATCTCCTCCTTTATTGCCACCTGCTGCATGGCTTTCTCCGCAAATCTCCCCTTTGTTCTGTCCGCAGGTATGGGCCTGAACGCCTATTTGGCATACACCGTTGTTTTAGGTTTCGGCTATAGCTGGCAAATAGCCCTGTTGGCCGTTTTTGTGGAAGGTCTTATTTTCATCGTGCTCTCTCTGACCAATGTGCGGGAAGCCATCTTTAACTCCATCCCCCTGACGCTGAAACGGGGCGTATCTGTGGGCATTGGCTTATTTATCGCCTTTATTGGCCTGCAGAATGCCGGTCTCGCAGTAGACTCCTCCACCCTGGTTACCATCACCAGCTTCACCGAGAATTTCTCCACCCACGGCATCTGCGCCCTGCTGGCGCTGATCGGCGTTCTGATCACCGCCGCCCTGCACATCAAGAACGTGAAGGGCTCTATCCTTTGGGGCATTGTTGCCACATGGCTTTTGGGCATCATCTGCCAGCTGACCGGTGTGTATACCCCCACCCCTGAAGCCGGCTTCTATTCTCTGATCCCCACCCAGTTCATCTCCGTGGACTTCTCCAAGCTGGGTCTGACCTTGGGTCAGTGCTTTAAGGCAGACTTCTCCGCAATTCGTCCCCTGGACTTTATCGTTGTGATCTTTGCTTTCCTGTTTGTGGACCTGTTTGACACCCTGGGTACTCTCATCGGTGTGGCAACCAAGGCCAACATGCTGGACAAGGAAGGCCGTCTGCCCGGCATCAAGCCCGCTCTCATGGCCGATGCTGTAGGCACTTCTGTCGGTGCAGTGCTGGGTACTTCCACCATCACTACCTTTGTGGAATCCGCCTCCGGCGTCAGTTCCGGCGGCCGCACAGGTCTGACCGCACTGGTGGCCGGTGTGCTGTTCCTGCTGGGCACCCTGTTCGCCCCCATTTTTACCACCATTCCCTCCTTCGCCACCGCGCCTGCGCTTATTATGGTGGGCTTTTTAATGGTCAGCTCCGTTACGGAGATCCGCTTTGACGACGACAACTTAGGTGAGGCGATCCCCGCCTATATCGCCATCATCGCCATGCCCCTGTTCTACTCCATCTCCGAGGGCATCAGCCTGGGCATCATTTCCTATGTGGTGCTGAATGCCGTCACCGGCAAAGCAAAGAAGATTTCTCCTTTGATGTACGTCCTGGCCGCGCTGTTCGTTCTGAAGTATATCTTCCTGTAAGCAAAGCGTGAAAAAGGCTTGACCGATCGGTCAAGCCTTTTTTATTAAAATAGAGTAGTTATCCAATAAATTAAGCCATAGAGCACGGAAGCTGTGACGCCGTAGAGGATCACCGGGCCGGCGATTGTAAATATTTTTGCGCCGACGCCGAGAATGAAGCCTTCGGTTTTATACTCGATGGCAGGGGCTGCGATGGCGTTGGCAAAGCCGGTGATGGGCACCAATGTACCGGCGCCGCCGTACTTGGCGATGTTATCATACAGACTAAAGCCCGTAAGAAGCGCGGACAGGGCCACCATGGTCATGGATGTGGCAGTGCCGGCATCGGTCTTGCCTAAACCCAGGGCATCATAGCCGTTCATCACAAGCTGCCCGATGGCGCAGATGGCACCGCCGATCAAAAAGGCGAAAATACAGTCTTTTACCAGGGGCGATTTGGGCTCTAAGCTCTTTATCAGTTTGGAATATTCCTTCGGTGTCATAAAAATCCCTCCGGGCGTAGGTTGCCCGAAGGGATATTTTTTATGCAGTTACATAGCGCCGTCGCCGGCAATGACCACTTTGATTGTCAGCAGAATGATTTTCAGGTCGGTCCACAGGCTGCGCTCCCGGATATACCGCAGATCCTCTTCCACCCACTGGTCAAAATCATTATTTTTGCTGCGGCCGGACACCTCATGATAGCAGGCAAGGCCGGTCTTCACATCCAGGCGGTGCATCTGATAGGGGGTGTACTGGGCCACCTCTCTGGGCAGCGGAGGACGGGGTCCGATAATGGTCATATCGCCCTTGATGATATTCACCAGCTGGGGCAACTCGTCGATACTGGTCCTGCGAATAAAGTTGCCCACCTTGGTAATACGGGGGTCATGCTTGATCTTAAAGGCAGGACCCTTGACCTCATTCTGATCCATCAGGCTGTCCAGCTTCTCCTCAGCGTCAGGGACCATGGAACGGAATTTGTACATTCCGAATTCCTTGCCGCCCTTCGTCAGACGGGTCTGCTTGAAGATCACCTTGCCGCCATCCTCGCACTTAATGGCAATGGCGACGCCCAAAAACACAGGGCTCAAAATGATCAGCGCAAACAGCGACAATACAATATCGAAGAACCGCTTGAAGAAATCATACACCGGTTTCTTTTTCATAGGAACATATTCTTTCTGCATGTCAACCATAACTTTCTTCCGGCAAATTACCGTTCTCCTATATTTCCCTATTTCCTCATTTTGCTTCATTATACCGAGAAAATGTCGTTTTTGCAAGCCTTTTGGGATTTATTGGGGGAAAAACCGCTCCATAGCATCTTTGGCGGCATCTTGTTCGGCGCGCTTTTTACTGCTGCCGCTGCCGGTACCTACCACCGTTCCGTTCAGGCTCACCTGAACTTCAAACCGCTTATCATGGTCCGGGCCGGATTCACCCACTAGGGTGTAGCTGAGAGTCTGATTCTTTTTCTCCTGGACTTTCTCCTGGAGCGCGGTCTTATAGTCGGCATTGTGGAGCTTGGTCACAGGCACATCGCAAAGGACGAACTTGGCAATAAAAGCTCTTGCTGCCTCCATACCGCCGTCTAAAAACATGGCTGCGATCACGGATTCTACGGCGTCCGCCAAAATAGATGCCCGTTTTCTGCCGCCGCTCTGTTCCTCGCCCCGGCCCAACAACAGGTGCTTGCCCAAATCGATCCGGTCTGCCACCACAGAAAGTGCCTGCTCACAGACCATGTCTGCCCGCATCCGGGTCAGCTCGCCCTCGGGGCGGTCGGGGAAGCTCTTGTACAAATACTCCGCCACCACCATGCCTAAAATAGAGTCGCCCATAAATTCCAGGCGTTCGTTGCTCATAAGGCTGTTGTGCCAGCGCTCATTGGCGTAGGATGAGTGGGTCAAGGCGTTTTGCACCAACGTAATATTTTGGAAACTGTAGCCGATGGCCGCCTCAAGATCCTTAATCATTGGCAGTCTCCTCCAAAGAGGACAGGGCTGCAAGGCCGGCTTCCAGGTCGCTGCTGATATTGCAGGAAGCGGCGTCCATTGCCTGCTTCACCGCGTTGCGGAAGGCGAGGGTATCGGAAGAGCCATGGGCCTTGATGACGGCCTTCTTGATACCCAAGAACTGGGTGCCGCCGATCTGGCGGTAGTCCAGCATCTTCATGACCTCGTCCACGCCCTTCTTGCAGAAGAGATAACCGATCATAGCGGCAAAGTTCCGCTTAAAGATCTTATGCTTCATAAGGCTGCCCATAAACATCGCAGTACCCTCAATGGACTACAGCAGCCCATTGCCTGCAACACCGTCGCAGACTACCACATCCACAGCGCCCAGAGGCACATCACGGGCTTCTACGTTGCCCACGAAGTTCAGGATACCCTTATCCGCCGCGGCGGTCAGAAGGGCATATGCCTCCTTCTGCAGGGGTGTGCCCTTGGTATCCTCGGTGCCGATGTTCAGAAGACCCACCTTGGGATTTTCCACGCCTAAATACTTCTTGGCGTACAGGGAGCCCACCAGACCAAATTGCAGCAAAAATTCCGGGGTGCACTCGGCATTGGCGCCGCAGTCTAAGATAACGGTCTTGCCTCCAGCCTTATTGGGCATCACAGGGCCCATAGCCGCCCGGCGGATACCCTTGACCCGCTTGACGATCAAGGTAGCGCCGGAAAGCAGCGCGCCGGTGCTGCCGGCACTGACAAAGGCGTCGCCCTGGTCCTCTGCCACCATGCGGAGGCCCACTACCATAGAGGAGTCCTTCTTCTTGCGGATCACATTGGCAGGATCATCGTGCATATCCACCACTTCTTCGGCATTGGCAATTTCCACGCCTTCAGGCAGATCGTGGATACCGTTGTCCTTCATGACTTTGAGGATCTCTTCCCCACGGCCAACCAAGGTCACCTGGGCGCCGAAATCTTTCACGGCTTGCAACGCACCCAGCACAGGTGCCTGCGGAGCGTGGTCGCCGCCCATAGCGTCAAGAATGATCTTCATAGGTACACCTCTTTCTTTCAGATGTTCTGTGCCAAAACCTGCTCTAATATCTCCAAAGAGCGGTTTGCAATGGCAAGGTTCTTTTCAGCCTTCTTTTTGATTCGCTTCTCCAGCGGAGCAATAATACTGAAATTGATATTCATAGGCTGGAAGTTTTCAATACTTTCGTCGCTGATGTACAGACCCAATGCGCCGATGGCGGTCTCCTTGGGGAAATCGGGTAATTCCCTACCCTGGACCTTGGCGGCCATGGCAACGGCAGCCAGGTAGCCGGAAGCCGCGCTCTCCACATAGCCCTCCACGCCGGTCATCTGTCCGGCAAAGGCCACCAGGGGGTTGCGTCGGTCAGCATAATAGCGGTCCAAAAGTTTGGGGGACTGCAGGAAAGTATTGCGGTGCATGACACCGTAGCGAACAAACTCGGCATTTTTAAGCGCCGGGATCATAGTAAACACCCGCTTCTGCTCGCCGAATTTCAGATGGGTCTGGAATCCTACCAAGTTATAAACACTCTTGGCGGCATTGTCCAGACGCAGCTGCACCACGGCGTAAGGTTCCTTGCCGGTGTTGGGGTCCACAAGGCCCACGGGCTTCAACGGACCGAACCGCAATGTATCCGCACCGCGGCGGCCCATAACTTCCACAGGCATACAGCCTTCAAAGACATTCTTGTCCTCAAAACCGTGGACCTCGGCCTCTTCCGCATGGATCAGCTCTTGCAGGAAGGCTTCATACTCTTCCTTATTCATGGCGCAGTTGACATAGTCGGGGGTGCCCCGGTCATAGCGGGACTGCCACCATGCCTTGGTCATATCCACAGATTCCGCAGTCACCAAAGGCGCGGCGGCATCAAAGAAATGCAGGTAATCGGCGCCAAAATACCGACCGATGGCATCGGACATGGCATCAGAGGTCAAAGGACCTGTGGCGATAATTACCGGACCTTCCGGCACTTCGGTGATTTCCTGGGAAATAACCGTGATATTGGGATGGTTTTTGATTCTCTCCGTAACCAAGTCGGAAAATCCCTGGCGGTCCACCGCCAAGCAACCGCCGGCCTCCACCTTTGTGGCGTCGGCGCAGGAGAGGATCAGGCTGCCGGCTCTGCGCAGTTCTTCCTTCAGAAGGCCCACGGCATTTTCCAGCCGGTCGCCACGGAGGGAATTGGAGCAGACAAGCTCGGCAAACGTGTTTGCGTGGTGGGCAGGAGATTTCTTCTCCGGCTTCATTTCATAAAGCTCCACCTGCAGCCCGCGCTGGGCAAGCTGCCAGGCGGCTTCCGCGCCGGCCAGGCCGGCGCCGATCACCTTTACAGTGCTCATTTCTTCTTGCCCCCTGTTTTCTTAGCGGTAGTCTTTTTGGTGGCGGTCTTCTTGGCAGGTTTCTTCTCTTCTGCCTCGCCGCTTTCGGGCTTCTTGTAATAGCCCCGCTTATCCTCAGGCAGGAAGTTGGGACAGGTGTCATTGACGCAGAAAGGTTTGTTTCTGCCGCGGCCGGACTTTTTGAACATAGTCTGACCGCAGGTGGGGCAATCTTCCGCCGTGGGCACATCCCAGGTCATAAAGCCGCACTCCGCACCACGCTCGCAGCCATAGTAAGCGTAGCCCCGCTTGGACTTCCGCTTCAAAATGGTACTGCCGCACTTGGGGCAGCGGCCGGGCATTTTTTCCACGATGGGCTTGGTATTCTTACACTCCGGGAAACCGGGACAGGCAAGGAATTTACCGAAACGGCCGATCTTGACCACCATGTTCCGTCCGCATTCCTCGCAGATCTCCTCAGTGACTTCATCGGGCACTTTCAGACGGGTGCCTTCCAGAGCCGCTTCCGCATCCACCATCTCCTGATGGAAACCCTTATAGAAGTCAGCAAGAACTTCCTTCCAGTTCTCCTTACCGGCTTCCACCTCGTCCAGACGGCTTTCCATGCTTGCGGTGAACTCCACATCGATGATGTCGTCAAAGCGCTCGATCATAAGGCCTGTGACCACTTCGCCCAGGGCAGTAGGAACCAGGCGCTTGTCCACCTTATTGACATACTCTCTGTCCTGGATGGTGGCAACAATGCTGGCGTAGGTGGAAGGACGGCCAACGCCCTTCTCTTCCATTGCCTTAACCAGGGATGCTTCCGTATAGCGGGCGGGCGGCTGGGTGAAGTGCTGTTCCTTTTCGATCTTTTCCGCTGTGGCGGCATCGCCTTCCTGCAGGTCGGGCAGGGGGCTGCCGTTTGCCTCGGTCTCTTCGTCCTGGCTCTCTTCATAGACAGCCAAGAAGCCGGAGAACTTTACACTCTGATGGGTGGAGCGGAACACATGGCCGGAGCACTCGGTGTCGATGGACACGGTATCATAGACGGCATTTGCCATCTGTGATGCCAGGAAACGGCTCCAGATCAGCTTATACAGCCGGTACTGTTCCTTGGTCAG
>JAZRZT010000177.1:0-14908 GCA_045601475.1 Faecousia sp. | reverse complement strand
GGACTGCAATACTTGCGGTTACCAGCAAATTACCAGCAAGTCACATTACATAAAGAAAAGTCAGTCCTAAAAGTTAGAAAAACCACCGAAAACAAGCTGTTTTCGGTGGTTTTTATGGTGGAGACTACTGGACTCGAACCAGTGACCTCATGCGTGTGAAGCATGCGCTCTAACCAGCTGAGCTAAGCCTCCATGCGGTGCGTAATGGATTATACCACAAATGAAGAAAATGTCAACCCCTAAAACATGTTATTTTCTTGCTATTATCTTTTCTTCGGGGCCGCCATGCGGCCCCTCTCTTTCTACATCAGCAGTCTGCGTAGGCTCTTACAAGGCATGCGGTGGCGCCGAAGAGCAACGACAGGAAGAACACCAGGATGCCCACCAAGATCGCGCTGACCACGCTAGTGGCGGTGATGCCCACTGCCAGCAGGATCACGCCAAAGAGGATACTGCCTAATATCCCCACCAGCGCGGTATCCAGGGCGGAACAGGCGCACACGCCGTTCTCCGCCCGCCTTAACAAGGCAGCGCTAATGAGCAGCACCCCCAAATACACCACACCGATCCCCACGGCCACCCAAAGGAACGCCGCTGTTACGGTAATCGTGCCTGTGATCTGCAGAAACGCCGCGATCACGCCAAGAATCACCGCCGCTACCACAGAAAACAGAGTGCAGTTGCATTTACAGCTACAGCTACAATTTGACATATTTTTCACCTCCCGTAGGTAATATATGCCGCCGTGCTGGGGTTGGTGCCCGGCCTATTTCCCAGTTGACTTTATTTTTCTTTTCCAGTACAATAACCCTATTCTCCCCATAGAAAGAGGGTTTATTTTTGGAAAACAAACTGGAACGAAAATACGGTCTGTTTACCGCTATCTGTATGGTAGTCGGCATCGTGATCGGTTCGGGCATCTTCTTTAAGGCCCAGAACATTCTGCAAAAAACCGGCGGAGATCTGCTCACCGGCATTATCGCATGGCTCATCGGCGGCGCCATCATGCTGGTATGTCTTTTGACCTTCTCCTTTATGGGGCAGAAATACGAGCGGGTCAACGGTGTGGTTGACTATGCCGAAGCCACTGTGGGCAAGCGCTACGGTTACCTCATCGGCTGGTATATCGCTGTGATGTACTTCCCCGCCATGACTTCCGTGCTCGCCTGGCTATCCGCAAGATATACTTTGGAGTTTGTGGTATCCGTAAACCCCAATTTCCCTCTGCTGATCCCCGCCGCCCAGGGTGGCTGTGTGGTAGGTCCCGAGTGCTTGGCGCTGGCGCTGTTCTACACCTGTGCCGTGTATGCCATGAACTCCATTGCCCCCAAGGTGGCCGGCAAATTCCAGACCTCCACCACCATTATCAAGATGATTCCCCTGGCGCTGATGGCCATCGTCGGCATCATTTACGGCCTGGCAAACGGCACTTTGACCAACAACCTGGCAACGCCCGCTGTGGTGGAGCACCCCTCCACCAACCCCCTGTTTGCCGGCATCTGCGCCACCGCCTTTGCTTATGAGGGCTGGATCATCGCCACCTCCATCAACTCTGAGATCAAGGACTCCAAGAAAAATCTCCCCAAGGCCTTGATCATCGGCGGTATCGTGATCATTGCCACTTACCTTTTGTACTTTGTTGGTGTCGCCGGCGGCGCTTCTCTGCAAGAGCTGGTGGACAACGGCGCTACCACCGCCTTTACCAACATCTTCGGCGGCGTTTTGGGCAACATTCTGAATCTGTTCATCGCCATCTCCTGTCTGGGCACCACCAACGGCCTCATGATGGCCTGCACCCGCAGCTTCTACTCCCTGGCTGTCCGTGGCAACGGCCCTGCTCCCGCCGTGGTAGCAGAAGTCGACGACAAGACCAACACCCCCAATAACTCCGCCATCATCTCCCTGGTGTGCACCGGCGCATGGTTCCTCTACTTCTATCTCTCCAACCTTGCCGGCACCTGGAAGGGCGCGTTCGTATTTGACTCCACCGAGCTGCCCATCATTGCTATCTACGGTATGTATGTACCTATGATGATCCAGTGGATGCGTAAGGAAAAAGACCAGTCTGTGCTGCGCCGGTTTATTATGCCCGCGCTTTCCCTCATTGGCTGTCTGTTCATGGTCTATGCCTGCGTCCTCAGCCATGGCATTGCCTGCGTGTGGTATCTGATCGTCTTTGCTGTGGTCATGGCAATCGGTCTGATGCTGTACAAGCACAAGAAATAAAACAAACCGCCCTCTTTCGAGGGCGGTTTTCTCTCACTCTTCCAATGTTTTTCCGTGGTCACGGTAGGCGCTTTGGGTGGGATCTTCCACATCCGCTTCTGTCTGGTAGCGACCGACCACCTTTGCCGCCAGGTCCACAGGCAGCAGTGTCCCCGCACCAGCCACGCAGCCGCCGGGACAGGCCATGCCCTCCAGAAGGTAGCCGTTGTACTTGCCGGCTTTCGCCATAGCCATGAGCTTACGGCAGTCCCGCAGACCCTCGGCACGGGCGGTCTTAACCTCTAAATCGGGGTTCTCTTTATGGATCATATTCTCCACCGCGCCGGCAACACCGCCGGACACCGCAAAGCCACGGCCCGCGGCACTGCCTTCGTTCAGGTCTTCCAGCTCTTCGATGGTTTCGAAGTTGATTTCCTTGGCTTCGAACATACCCTGCAGTTCCTCAAAGGTCAGCACGAAGTCCACATCGGAACGAATGTCCGCACGAATGGCTTCCAGTTTTTTCGCCGCGCAAGGACCGACGAACACCACCTTACAGCCAGGGTACTTCTGCTTCATAAGCCGGGCAGTATAGACCATGGGTGTCAGCGTCATGGAGATATTCTTAGCCTCCGAGGGGTAGAGCTTATAGATCATAGAATGCCATGCCGGACAGCAGGAGGTTGCCATATAATTCTGTTTTTCCGGAACTTTTTCCAAGAAGTCTCTGGCTTCTTCGATGGTACACATATCCGCGCCCACCGCCACCTCCACGATCCGCTCAAAGCCCAGCTGTTTCATAGCCGCAATGAACTTACCGGGGGTGGAGTGCTTGCCGAACTGGCCGATAAAGGCAGGCGCAACGATGGCTATGACCTTATCGCCCTGCAAGATCGACTGGATGACCTGGAAGATCTGACCCTTGTCCACAATCGCGCCAAAGGGACAGCTTACCAAACACTGGCCGCAGGCCACGCACTTATCCTGATTAATAACGGCTCTTCCTTGCTCGTCGGAGCCGATAGCATCCATGCCGCAGGCTGAGGCGCAGGGGCGCTCCAAATGCACAATGGCGTTATAGGGACAGGCCTTGGCGCATTTGCCGCAGCGGATACACTTATCTAAATCGATGTAAGAACGGTTGTTGCGGAAAGTAATCGCGTCCTTGGGGCACACCTTTTGGCAAGAAGCTGCCAGACAATTCTGACAGTAATTGCTGACCATGTAGCGGTTGGTGGGACAGGCGTGGCATGCATAAGGAACGATATTGATCAGCGGTGGCTTGTAGTACTGCTCTGCCACCGCCGCCTCATCCATGCCCTCGGTCATCAGATGACGGGTCTGGATGGGACGAATGTTCAGGCCCATGGCAAGCCGCACGCGCTCACTGGCAATGGCCCGCTCCAAAAACACGGATTCCCGGTGCAACGGTTGGTCGCCGGGCACAATGATATAGGGCAGCTCGTCCACGCCCTCATAGCCCCGGCCGGAATAGGCCATCCGGGCAACCTCCGTAAATACGTTTTTTCGAATATCGGTGATCAGGGAAGGTATTCCTCTCATATCTGCACCTCCTGGTATTTTCGCAAATATTATAACAGGCGTGCCGCATGTCCGTCAAGGAAAACCGCACTTGGTGTTTTCTGCAATTTCTGATTGCTTTTTCCTATTTTGTTGTGTATAATACAGCAAGTTAAAGATTTCCAGGTGTAGCGCAGTTGGTAGCGCGCCTGCTTTGGGAGCAGGATGCCGCGAGTTCGAGTCTCGCCACTTGGACCAAACAAGCAGAAATGGCTTTATGCCGTTTCTGCTTGTTTCTTTTGGTGGAGAGACTCGAATAATCTAAATGCAACGCGGATGAGCGTTGCCGCCGACTGCTTGAAGTCGGCAAACAATTATCTGCACCATAGGTGCAGATGCAAACGAGTCTCGCCACTTGGACCAAAAACAGCCTACCCCAATGAGGTAGGCTGTTTTTGCATATTCTCCTTTTGGTTTGCAAACACTACCCAAAAAAGGAGTGGTTTTATGGACGGACAAGAGCTTGTAAAACAGACATTAGATCAAATTCCGCAAGCGAACGCCAATGCGAAACGAATTATAGGGCTGGTCAAGGAAGGCGGCAGAATCACCGGCTATCAGCTTTCTGATAATTCCTTTGTAGAGAAACAGCAGGCGGTGGATATGGCACGGCAGGGCCAGATCGCCGGTGTCGGCATCGCCCACCGCGGAGATACCGAATATCTCAAATCCATCCCCGACGGCAGCGAAAACAACAATCTCGGCAACCTACCTTCCGTATCGCCCCAATCTTAAAAGCCGGCGGGGTTGCTGAGTCGCAAATAAGTCAACCGGAATTGCAACCGCAATTCCGGTTTTTTGCCGTTTGGTGTCCTCAAAATACCGATTGATACATTTTTGCGCATTTTTGTCCCCAGTATGATACAATAACGGTACTGGAGGTGGACCTATGAAGTTTCGGCTTATCATCGACAAAGAGAAAGACGAAGAAGTGGTGGCGACTGTCCACGATCGCAACCCCCTGATCGACGAGATCGAGGCGCTCATTTCCAAGCACACAGACCGCATCCCCGGCTACACCGAGGATAACATCCAAATGCTTTCCGTTTCCCAGATCGAGTGCGTTACCGTATTGGACGGCAAAACTTATGCCATTGATTCTAAAAATTGCCGTTACCGCCTGAAGCAGCGGCTGTACGAATTGGAGGAGCAACTCCCCTCTTCTTTCATACGCATCAACAAGAGTACCCTGGCAAACGAGGCCGCTTTAGACCGGTTCACCGTTACCGTTGCCGGCAGCGTGGATGCCGTCTTCAAATGCGGTTACAAGGAATATGTCTCCCGGCGGTGTTTTGCCCAGATAAAAAGGAGGTTGGAAGCGAAATGAAAAAATTTTGGAAAGAATTCTTACTCCGCGGTCTGATCTGCGCCGCTGGTGGACCTTTGGTACTGGCCATTATCTATGGATTTCTGGGTGTGACCGGCACGGTAGAGGCCTTCTCCCCCAGAGAGGTGTGTCTCGGCATCGTGACCATCACGCTGCTTGCCTTTATCGCCGCAGGCATGACCGCCATCTACAGGCAAGAACAGCTGCCCCTGCCCACTATGATATTGCTCCACGGCGGTGCGCTGTATATCGCCTATATTCTCACCTATCTGATTAACGGCTGGCTACAGAAATCCCTTGTTCCCATTTTGGTTTTCACCGGCATTTTCGTGGCGGGCTATGCCCTCGTCTGGCTCACTATCTACCTGGTCGAAAAAGCAAAAACCGACAAACTAAACAAGCTGCTGAAAGGCTGACAAAAAGTGCGTTGCAGAATCTTGCAACGCACTTTTCATATACTAACAATCACCAAATAAAGGGAATCAATCTATAATTGACCTTCCGCTTGTACTCGCAATAACCGGGAAGTTCATTGGTCAGCAATTCTTCCTCGTCCTTCAGGCGAACAACGATCACCGCAGGATAGAACGCAAAGGCGATCAGGGCATACCAAGAGCCGAGAATCAGCGGGATCATCAAAAACAGCAAGATCGTTACCGCATACATAGGATGGCGGACGATGCCGTACAGGCCGGTATCCACCACAGTCTGTCCCTCTTCTACCTTGATGGTACGGCTAAGGTAGGCGTTTTCCCGCATCACCTCGGCGTACAGGGCGTAGGCGACCAAAAACAGTATTGATGCGACAATGACCACCCAAGCGGGCATATCAGACCAACCGAAACGGAAGTCCAGACCCGCCACCACAAAACCGGCAATAAACATAAGGCCCGAGATAGCAACGACGCCTCTCTGTGTTCCCTGCTTCTCCTTTGCGTCCAACCGCTTTTTCAGAAACTCCGGGGATTTGCTGAACATGACAAAACCGGCAATCAGCATCGGCACAAACAGCAAGCCAATAAAAAGCCAACCGTATGCATACTGGAGTGTACCGGCAGGCAGGAAGATCAGCAGCCCCACCAACAGCAGACCGCAGATAAATTTTGTTAAGGCTTCCATCAGCAGTTTCATGTACGATCCTCCATACAACATTGCAGACGATTCAGTAGGTCACCCTGCAAGTAAAAGGTAGTTACAAAGTGCAGGAAGCTATCGGCGTTCCGGTCCCACAGGATCAGCAGCTTGGGTGGAAATTCCTCGTCCCCTGCCCAGAATTGCAGCAGCACCGGGAAGAAGGGTGTTACCGGAAAGCGGCAGGTCAGGTCTGCCCCTGCCATAGGCGTCTGCAGTACTCCGCCCATCTTTTCGCAACCTGCTTTCAAATCATCCAACCGACCGTCAAACAGCTTGGCGTATTTCTTGGTAAAGTTCTCCGTCTGGGTCACGCCGGTAACCACAAATGTTCCCACGGCGCACCACTGCTCAAATAATGCCGGGGCGGTTTCGCCCTTGTGGTAACACAGCAGATCATAGACAGTCATCACAGTACTGAAATCCCGGCATTCCCGCCACGCACCACAGATCTGCTCCTCAATACCGCCGCTGTGTCTACTGATACGGCAGGGGGTATTCAGATAGGTCAGGTAAATATACTGTTCATCCGCATCCAAGCGGAATTTCCGGATCACGAGTTCCTGGTCGTACTCCAGAAAAATCCGCTTGCCGATATCTACCTGAAGATCGTAATTGTCCACTTAAAACACACCACCGTTATATTTCTTCTGCACCCGGACGATTGCGACCATTCCAACCGCAAGTCCAATCAGCAAGACCGTAACTGCCCACCACATAGCGCCCTCGCCGAACAAGGCAACTGCACCGCTGAGCGCCATCGCTCCTGCCATCACGCTTAGCGCCTTGCCGAAGGCTTTTCCGTAGGCAGGCTTATCCTTGACCTTGGTTTGGTGATAGTCGTGGATCAGTTCCGTCTTTCCTTTGTAGATCCGCACCGCTATCACCCCAAACACCAAAGCCGTCACGAGCATTATAGTCGCATATGCGGTCATGGTCTCACTCCTTTTATTTGATTATATCACGCCAAAAAGCCCCTTGCAACAGGCACGCCCTTGTTTCAGATGCTTTGCTGTGGTATAACTCGTTTGTTAAAAGTCACCTTTAGGAGAACCAGATATATGTGCTTCCCCCAGTGCGGCCAAAAATCCTGGCAGAAAAAGGTTCTGTCTAAATAACAAAACGCGGCAGGGAGAAATCCCCCTGCCGCGTTCACTTACTTATTCTCTTTTTTCAGTCTTGCCTTGGCTTCTTCCACGGTTTCGCCATCTTTGGTTAGGTAGGCATCTACAAACTTATCCTCCAGTTTGGTGTAGCCGCTGACGACGCCTTGCTCGATTTTTTTGTAGCCATCAACCACGCCCTTTTCGATCTTCTTGTAGCCGCCGGTCACTGCCTCGGCGATCTTTTCGTTTGCCTTTACGATTTTAGACTTTGCCATATCGACCCTTTTTCCTCCAATCAGATTGATTCCCAGAAACAGAACAATGAGCCACACCGCTGTTCCCGTTAAAATGTTGAATATTTGAATTTCCCCCGGTGTCAGCCCCGGAAAGGACTGCAGCATGGACCGCTGCATGGTGTAAATAGAAACGCAGGCATCTGCCAACGCGATATTGCGTAGGGTCTTTAACACCGGCGACGCCGTATACTTTGCGCGCACCATACCGATGATCGCAATGGTGATCTTCGTAAAGGTGTAGGTGGCAATGGCAATCATAACGATCTCGTGGAAGGCTGTCCCCCGCTCTTTCAGAGCGGACAGAATATTGACACCCACGATACAGACAGACAGCGCCACCAACAAAATTCCCGTAATACGTCTTGCAAACTGTTCGGTATCACGCCTTACCTTCAGCACAGAAAACCGCGCCATAGCAAGGACGGCATAATAAGCTCCCACGGTGATAAACCACCAGGAACGGGACAAAAGGCCCACCGCGCAGTTGCCCAAAGCATACACAAAGTTAACGGCAAGACTTGTATAGGGACTTTTTACGATTTGGACCGCTTTCATTGGATGCCTTTAATCATAGGAATCAGAGAGATCAGCATCACGATGCCAAGCAATCCCACCAGGGTTCCCCACACGAACTGCTGCCAAACAAGGCACAGGCACATACCCGCCCCCAGGATCAGCACAGCATTGGCGGCGTAAATGATACGAAACAAGTTTTTGCCGTTCATCTTGGGCAGCTTCTTATGTTCCATTTTACACCAGACAAGAAGTGTGATCACGCCCAGCACCAATCCGAAGCCGCCAAAGATCACGCCCTCCATAAAGGCGTTCCACTCCGGCAAAAGCGCCATACACATACCCAGTGCAAAGAGCACACCGCTGACAGTTCCCATCAGCAGCGCAACAAAACTACTTTTTTTCATATTCCGTTCTCCTTTCATTAAACCGACACTTGTATTTTTATTGCAATCTCAGTATAATATTGGAAGGTCAGCAAAACAATCATCAAATTATGGAAGAATGTTGGAATAATGAGGTACGGAAATGAATGTGAAGAACAACAGGCGGCGCAAAGAATCCCAGGAGAAACTGGAAAAAGCCTTTATTGAATTACTGCAGACCCACCAGATCAAGGACATTACGGTGTCTGATCTGATTAAAGCAGCAGGGTTAAACCGCAGTACCTTCTATGCCAATTATTTGGACATCTTTGATCTGGCCGACAAAACAAGAGAAAAGCTGGAGCAGGATTTCAGCAACCTTTTTGCCGATTATGATTACTTCAACGACCGGAGCGGCGCGCTGAAAATGTTCCGCCACATCAAAGAAAATCAGCTTTTCTATCAGACCTATTTTAAACTCTCTTACGACGACAACCACCTGATTTCCATCTGTGACCCGAAACGGGCGGAAATGGAACACGTTTCCGAAAACCTCAAATACCATATTGAATTTTTCCGGAACGGGCTGAATGCCATTATTAAGCTGTGGCTTGCAGGAGGCTGCAAGGAATCCCCCGAGGAAATGGCAGAAGTGCTGAAAATGGAATATCGGGGAAGATAACCAACATAAAGGAGGAATTTTTATGAAGGAATATGAGATCGTTGCCACGTTTTTAAACGGCTGCGCAGGCGCTGCCCACCCCCAAACCTATTTTGAGGAAGCAGAGCTGGAGAACACCGACGACTTTGTCCGCACCAAGCACGGCAGGGATTTTGATAAATTCCAAAAGGAAGTCCTGCCCAGCGGCCAGATCGTATATACATACGGCAACGGCACTGTAACCTATATCTACGAATTTACAGAACTATAAGATAGGACCTGCTGCAACTCGCAGCAGGTCTTTTGGCAGGTCTACGGAGCATAGGTTGTCCGTTCCATGCTTTTGTGGTATGATTTCCTCAGAAAGGGCGTGGCATTTATGAATACCTACGTAACCGGAGCGACCATCAAGGAATTGCGGGAAAGCCATAAAATGACCCAAGCGGAACTTGCCGAGAAAATCGGCGTCAGCAGTAAGACCATCTCCAAGTGGGAGACCGCCAAGGGCCTGCCGGACATTTCTCTGCTGCAGCCGTTGGCACTGGCTTTGGGTATCTCCGTGATCGAACTGATGAACGGCGAGCACATCACCAACAAAAATATTTCCGCCAATATGCTGCGGTGCAAGTTCTATGTCTGTCCCATCTGTGGAAACGCCATCCACAGCACCGGTGATACGGTGGTCAGCTGCTGCGGTATTACCTTGCCGGCCATGGAAGCCGAAGATGCTGACGACGCACACGTCATCACCATAGAAAAAGTGGAAGACGAGCATTTTATCTCCATCCCCCACCCTATGACAAAGCAGCATTTTATTTCCTTTGTGGCGTTCGTAACCTCCGACCGGCTGCAGATAGTGAAGTTCTATCCGGAAGGCAATGCCGAGACCCGCCTGCAGCTGAGCGGCAGAGGATATCTCTATTACTACTGCAATCAACATGGTCTATTCATGAAAAAGGTCTAAACGAAGTAAAACCCTGGCTCACGCCAGGGTTTTCTCATTTCAGTTCTTCCCAGTGTTCTTTGGTAAGTATGGATGTATGGCCGGTGCGTTTTTCGCCCATCAGCGACACATCCAGATCATGCGTCGTGTACTGATACACGAATCCCAGTTTTTGCTGTACACGGTGGGACTTTTCATTTCCCTCATAGTATCCGCACCACACAGCCCGCATGCTCAGATCTTCAAAGGCGTGGCGGAGCAATTCCCCGGCCGCTTCCGGGATGAGTCCCTGGCCCCAGAACGGTTTGCCGATCCAGTAGCCAAGCTCACATTCATCCTCCCGGTCGGTCATGTCGGTATGGCCTTTCAGCTTCAATCCCACACTGCCGATAGCTTTGCCATCTTTCAGGCATACCGCATAGGTTTCCGGCGCAGAAAGGACATTCCGGATCAACGCACGGCTGTTTTCCACACTGGTATGGGGAGGCCAACCTGCTGGGGGGCCCACCGCCGGATCCTTTGCGTATTCATAAAGACATTCGGCATCTTCCTCACGCCAGGGACGCAGGAGCAGACGTTTCGTTTTGAGCATCATTTTTCACGCTTCTCTCTTTCAAGGCATCCAGGGCGGCCCAGTTTGCACGGGCGTAGCGCATAGTGACGGCCAGGAGTTCCTTGGCAAGGGCTTTGGTCGTCTTGCCCGGCAGAAGCCGCCAGCGCCAGTTCTCGCCCACCGTACCGGGCAAATTCATGCGATTCTTATTATCCAGGCCCAAAAAGTCCTGGAGCGGCACAATACAGGTCCGGGCGGCGCTCATCATGGCCATATCGATAATCCGGCGATGCATCTTTTCATCGGGGGTGGTTTGATCAACCATGTAATTGCGGATAAATTTCTTCTGCGCCCTGGACATACCCATGAACCAACCGGAAAGCGTCTCGTTATCGTGGGTACCGGTATAGACCCAGCAGTTATTGTTATAGTTATGGGGTAAGTACTCGTTGGTGCCGCCGATGTCCTCTGCATTAAAAGCAAACTGCAGCACCTTCATATTGGGGAAGCCGCTGTCTTTGACCAGCTTGCGGACACTGTCGGTAATATGGCCCAGGTCCTCGGCGATCACATCCCGGTCCCCCAGGTTGCGCTTCAAAGCATCAAACAGTTCCATACCGGGACCACTGATCCACTCACCTTCTGTAGCAAGGCCGGTATCGGCAGGGATGGCGAAATAGGCGTCAAAGCCCCGGAAATGATCGATGCGTACCACATCGTACAGCTTATAGCTGTACCACATGCGGGTAGTCCACCACTGATAGCCTGTTTGTTTATGGTACTCCCAATTGTAAAGAGGGTTACCCCAAACCTGTCCGTCCTCATTAAAGCTGTCGGGAGGGCAACCGGCGATGCGCTTCGGCAGGTGCTCTTCGTCCAGCTGGAACAGCTCCGGATTCGCCCACACATCGGCGCCATCGGGAGAGGCATAGATGGGGATATCACCGACAATTCTGATGTGGCGGTCATTGGCATACTTTTTCAGCTTCTGCCACTGCTCCATAAATTTAAATTGCAGGTATTTATGGAACTCGATATCAAAATACAGCTTTTCCCGGTAGTAATCCAAAGCCGGGCCGTAGTGCATACGGATATCCTCCGGCCAATCCCGGCTGCTGACATTTCCAAAAAACTCTTTAACTGCCATATACAGGGCGTAGTCATCCAGCCACCAGGCATTCTCCCGTGCAAAAATCTGGAAATCGGGATTATCTGTAACCTTGCTGCGCTGATAGGCTTTCTTCAGAAGCGGCAAACGAGTTTCATGGAGCGTCTCATAGTCCACCCGGGCGGTGCTTTCCACCTGGGCGGCTTTGCACTCGGCGGCGGTGAGAACGCCCTCTTTTTTCAGTTCGTCCAAACTGATGAAATAGGGATTTCCCGCAAACACAGAACAGGCCTGGTAGGGGGAATCATAAGCCGCGCCGTGGCTGGTAGCGCCCAAAGGCAGGATCTGCCAATAGGTCTGTCCCGCCTGGGCCAGCCAATCCACAAAGCGGTAGGCGTTTTCATCAAAGCAGCCGATGCCGTACTTGGAGGGCAGACTGGTAACAGAAAGCAATATTCCGGATTCCCGTTTCATAGAAGATTCCTCTCTTCCTTTTGATTGCTTTCAGTATACTAAACTTCCATGGAATATTCCACCCCTTTTGCAAAAAAATGCACCCGACTTTCGTCGGGTGCATAATATTTAAGAATTAGCCACGAACGTAGTTCAGGATGTCGGTGAGGGACTTCTTGTTGTCGTAAGTGGGCCAATACTCGAAGCCGAAGTAGCGGTCATAACCGGCATCGTCGGCAGCCTTGATGACGAAGGGATAGTTGGTCTCGCCCAGGTGCAGCTCGTGACGGCCGGGAACACCGGCGGAATGGAAGTGACCGATGTAGTTCACATTGTCACGGATGGAGTTGACCAGGTTGCCTTCCATCAGCTGCATGTGGTAGCAATCGTACAGCAGCTTGACATTGGGGCAATCCACAGCCTTCATGATCTCAAAGCCCACATAGGAGGAATCCAGATAGTAGCCCTTGTGATCGTACAGGGAGTTCAGTGCCTCCAGAACGATGGTAACTCCGTTCTTTTCGGCGATCTCACCGGCGCGCTTCAGGTTCTCCAGCAGGAGGATCTTCTCGCTGTCGGTCTTGCACATAACTTCGCCGGACAGGCCGATCATGGTCTTTACGCCCATTTCCTTGGCATAGCCCATGGAAAGCTCCACGTTCTTCTTCACAGTCTCCCAGGGGAAGGTCATGCGGTAAGTCCAAGCCTTGTTCAGGCAGCAGGCAGCGATGGGAATACCGGCGTCAGCGGATGCCTTGCCCAGGCCTGCGGGGGTGATGTCCTCGTTGGATGCCCAGGGATCCCAGAACTCAACGGCATCACAGCCCAGGTCCTTGGCTACCTGGAAACGCTCATAAAAAGGCAGATCCTCAAAAATAGGCTCAATACACAGAGAAAACTTCATAGTATTTGTCTTCCTTTCAAATTGTTATTAAAGCCGGACGGGGTTTGCCCGTCCGGCAGGTTTTATGCGATTAGGCCAGAACAGCGGCTACCTTGTTGATAGCCTTTGCGATCATGTCGCAATCCTCGTCGGTCATCTGTGCGGGGATGTCCAGGTGGACAACACGGCCCAGGTACTCCAGAGTCTTGGGGTTCATGTCCTCAGCATACCCCACGGGAGCAGCGTTCTTCTTCTCGTGGTAGGGGCAATCCCAGGGGCAGCAGATCTCGTTGGAAGCCTTCTTCTGCAGAACGTGCTTCCAGTGAGCGTAGATGTGCCAGTCAGGAATACCGGAGTTGAACACACCGGCAGCATTGACGCCCTCAGCCTGCAGAGCTTCGCAGAAGGGACCGACCTTCTCGGGAGCATCGAGGTAGAACATCAGGCAGATACCGGTATCGCCCTCGGGATCGTTGCAGGGACGGACCTTGATACCCTTGGTGTCCTTGATTCCCTTGATGATACGCTTCTGGTGGTCGCGCATCAGTGCGTTCAGACCGTCCAGCTTACGCAGCTGTGCGCACATAACAGCGCCGGCCAGCTCGCTCATACGGAAGTTGGAGCCGCAGAACAGCTCGCCCTCGAAACGCTGCTCAGCGAAACGGTCGGGTCTCCAGCAAGCAGCAGTGTCGTGGTAGGAGCAAGCGCGGTCGTAGATACGGGCGTCCTTGCACAGGATCATGCCGCCTTCGCCGGCGGTGATGGTCTTGTGGTACTGGAAGGAGAAGCAGCCGCAGTCACCGAAGGTGCCCACGTACTTGCCCTTGTAGGTAGCGCCAACAGCCTGAGCGCAGTCCTCGATGACCTTCAGGTTGTGCTTCTTGGCGATCTCCATGATGGCGTCCATGTTACAGGGAACACCACGCATATGAACGGCAACGATAGCCTTGGTAGCAGGGGTGATCTTCTTTTCGATGTCAGCGGGGTCGATGGTCAGGGTCTCGTCGACTTCGCAGATCACGGGCATAGCCTTTGCTGCAACGATGGAAGCGCAGGATGCGAAGAAGGTATAACCGGTAACCAGAACTTCATCGCCGGGGCCAACGCCGCAAGCGACCAGAGAAGAGATCAGAGCGCCGGTACAGGAGCTGGTAGCCAGTGCATAGGGAGAGCCCATCTTCTCCTTGAAAGCATTCTCGAATGCGCGGACCTTGGAGGGCATGTCGGAAGGACCGTAGTAACGGAACAGGTACTTGTTGTCAAGGACCTCCATAACTTCCTTCTTCTCGTCTTCACCGATCTCCAGACCGCCGGGGTACATGGGGAAATTGGGAGTGGTCTTCGCCTTGGGACCACCGTGGATGGCAAGCTTTTCGCTCATTGTGTTTTCCTCCTGTAAAATTTAATATTCGGTATTTTTCGGTTTTTATAAAACCGATACTTAACCAGTAAAGTAAATTATATCTGTAAAAGAAAACTTTGTCAACAACTAAACCTGTTTTACTTGAAACTAAAATAACTAAAGCGTTTTAGCTCTCATCATTAGAACAAACCGACAATTTTTGTATTGCAGTATCATTAATTTATATACAAGGAAGTTTCGTTTTCCTCTTGTGCTTTTTAACTAAACCAGTTATAATCATTTTAGTAAACAACAAGGAGCGATCATATGGCTAATTTAACCATTCGCGATATTGCCCGGATGGCCGGCGTGTCCACCACCGCCGTTTCCTTCGTCCTGAACAACAAAAGCGGCGTCAGTGACGCCACCCGGGAAAAGGTG
>JAZRZT010000176.1:0-9570 GCA_045601475.1 Faecousia sp. | reverse complement strand
CACCGGGCCGGGCACATAGCTGCCGGTGGCCATGTCGATGGAAAACTCCACCGGCATATTCAACGTACCGTCCTCGTTATGAGCCACGGCGCAGCTGCCGGATACCAATGTGACGGAGGAGTTATAGCCTAAGGAGACCTGGGCCTCCTCGTAGCGGTCACGGTAGCCAACCACAGCGCCGTTAATGGCAACCCATGCGCCTATGCCGTACTTTTCAAAGCGGTTTTTGCTGCCGCTGCGAAGCTTTAAGGTAAAATCCACCGCGGAGGTGTTGGCCACATTGTCGGTGGACTGCTCTGTGACCGTCAGCTCCAGAAGATAGCCTTTGAGCACGGACTTATCCGTCAGCGAGCCGTAGGAAAAGGTTTTTGTCTGTAATGCCATATGTCCTCCTATACGAAGAAGCAGGCCGTACGGTCGCTTCCGTAATCTTCAAACCGGGCATGGGCCACAGACAAGAAGTTTCGCACCGTCACATCCGTAGCCACCACGCCTGCGGCATCCGCCTTCAGCATGGTCTCCCCGGAGCGCAGCACATACATACCCTTTTCATCCAGGCGGTTTTCCATTTCCGAGCCCTCCCGGTGGATACGCACCGCCGAGCCGTCCACCGTGAGACCAAAGGCGGTGGTCAGCTTCTGCGCGCCACCATCCTGTATGGTCTGCACCGCTAAGGACAGGCTGTCCGCCGTCTGCCGCAGAGCGGTAAGGGCGGCCTTGTTCTCCTCCCCCGCCGCCTGCACCGTGGCGGTGATGCCGTCCACATCCATGGCCAAAGAGGAAAGTTTTCCCTTCGTGTCGGCGTTTTCCGCCAAAAGCCCCTCCACATCCGTGCGCAAAGAGAGCACCTTCCCGGAGAGCGCCCGGTAGCTTTGGCTGTTGACGGCGGTGGTGCTTTCCAGGCTGGCAGGGCCAGTACACACCAGCGTATCCCTGCCCCCGGCTCTTCGCCGCTCCATCACATACACCGTATGCCTTGCGCCGCCGGTATCTTCCACCTGCAAAACCGTACCCGGGGCGACCCCGCCCTCCACCGTCACGGTGCAGGGGGTATAGGTTACCAAGGACAGCCGCTCATAGATAGCCTCAGCCACCGGCAGCAATTCCTCGGCGGTTTCTGCGGTCAAAAGGGGATTTCCCGTAATGCAATAGGTGTTTTTCTCCCCGGGACTGCCCGGGTAGACGGTACCCACATCCTCTTCTTTTGCCCGGATCCGCACCCGCTCTACGGGGGCGGTGGTGTAATCTGCCAGACGCAGCGTGCCCTGATAGCAATTCTCGGGGGTGTAGACCTGCTGCGTTTCCTCGTACCAGCCGAAACGCAGAACACCCTCCTCGTCCGCCCGACAGAAGCTGCAGGCCGCCTCCGCGATCCATTGCAGGATCTGCCGGCCGGTAACGCCCCGGGCAGAAAATTTCCGCACAGGATACGAGCCGTTGGGGATTTCCCCTTCTGCCAATTCCACACCGCAATACCCGCACACCAGCCCCGCCAGTTCCCAAAGGGAGTAGGGCCAGGCCGTAAGGCCCTCCAAAAGATCCGTGACATCCCTGTCCAAAAGGGTCACCCGGTCGAAAGCGGTGAGGGTCAGTACATTGGCGCTTTTCCGCTGGGGCAGTTCCGCCAAAAACACGCCCACTTTTCGCTCCTGCCCCTCTGATTCCTCATAGAGGGTGAAGCTGTCCCCTTGGGAAATAGGACTTTCCCCGGGGGCATACAGAGAGATCTCTGCCATGGCGGCGCACACCGCACCGGGGAGTAACACCTCCCCGGTGTTTACGGCCTGGGTGAGACTCACCGACAAAACCGCCGGTTCTCCCTCACCGCCCCGGATGCGTCTGCCGTCTTCCATTTCTAAAATATGCTGTATCATACCGCCTCCTTTCTCAGCACTCGATGATGCTGAACTTCAGGTTGCGATACTCGTTTGTTTTGGCGCTGTGCCAAGTAATGCCAAACCCGGAAAGATACGCCTTGCAGCTTTTCCGCAGAGCAGGATTGGCAGGATCCGGGTAGGTGAAGGTAAAGGTGCCCGCCTTGGGCATGAGCGAGAGCATATAGCCGTACTCCTCATGGGTCAGGTGGCTGTAAACAAAATTCCACACACCCACCTTGTAACGCACCACAGACCGGTGCATAAAGCCCGCCTCATCTCTGCCCGCATCGGCAGCGTCCAGATCCTCAAAGGACATACTAACGCCCTCGTCGGGGGCGAGCATAGATAAGCCGTTGATCTGATACAGATCACAAACCGTATTCATCTTCCCTCACCCCCTAAACGCCCCGGACCACAGACATGGTCCTTTTGTAGCGGTCCACCGCCCGGGCGATGTCTCCATCGCCGATGGAAATGCCCAGCACCGCCTCCAAAATCTGCCGCAGTACGCCTACCACAGCCTCCTGCCCCGCCATGTTGCTTGCGATCATGTCCTCCATGACCACAGCCACCGCCTCCTGGATGGTGGCAAGGGGGGCTTCGATGTTTGTGCCGTGGCGCTGGTCGCCCACCATAGCCAAAAAGGGCTTATTGGCAGGGAGCACCGCGCCCTGGGCAAGGTAAGGAATGGGGGTGGCTTTGGCCTTTTTCAGATTGAAACCGAAGCGCTTGCCCCCTAAACCGGGCACCCAGTCGGGCACCTTAAAGCTCAGCTGATTGATGGTAGTAACGATGGAGTTCACCGAATCCACCACCGCCTTGATACAGCTGTTGAGGTAGGCGATGATGCCGTTGATGGTAGACTTGACGCCCGCCTTGATGGGATCTAACACATGCTGCTTCACCCAGCCCCAGATGATCTCCAAAACGCCCTTGATCTTGCCCCAGGCATCCTTGGCAGAATCGGGCATGGAGTCGAAAATGCCCTCCATGTCGATGAACTTGGAGGCCAGCAGCGCCACCAGGCCGATCACCAGGCCGAAGGGCACCTGCAAAGCGCCTACCACAGTGTTCAGCACTACAATGGCGGCGGCAATAGAGCCAATTACCAGCAGGAATTTGTCCACCGGCACTTTGTTTTCCGCCATCCATGCGCTGACGGCCTGCAGCTTCTCCCGCAGCCAGGTAAGGCCCTGCAGGAGAGCCTGGCCGGTCCAAGCCGCCATGGGCTTTAAGAAATTCTCCCAAACCCAGGAAAGGGCCGGCTTGCAGGCACCTATCACCTCTCCCAAGGCCTCCATGGCCACGGTGAGGGTGTTTAAGAACGCGGGCAGCAGCTTTTCTGCCGTCCACTTTGCCATGGGCACGAAAATGTTGTACCAGGCCCATTCCAGTCCCGCGAAAAGCTTTTTGGAAATGGGCTGCATAGCCGCCCAAAGCCGCCCCAAAGACGCAATCAGGGGCTGCAGGTCAATGTCCTTCAGCGGCTGCAAAAGGGCCTTGATTTTCTCCACAACGGCCGCCTGGGTGTCGTCCAGGGCCATACTGGGAATACGCACAGCGGTTTGGCTTCCGCTGCCGGAGCCGGCGCTCCCATTCAGACGGTTGATCTGATCGAAGCTTGCCAAGCTCCGCTTGAGCGCCTTGGAGGCGGCGCTGGCGGACTTTGCCAAAGTCTTTTGCCCGTCGGCCGCGTCCAAAGAGCCGGTTTTGACCCCGAAAAGGGCGGCGATGATCTTGCCCATGTATTTGACGAACCGGATGGCAGCGAAGATGGCGTCATTCACCACCGGCAGCACCACCTGGGCGATGGGGGCAAAGGCGTTGCCCCAGGCAACTTTCAGCTTGCCCAAAGCCAGCTGCATCACCAAAAGCTCCTTCCGGCACTTGCCGGAGGCTGTGGCGGCATCGCCTAAAAAGGTGATGATATCCGCCCCGGCCAGGATGCTTCTGAGCTTCACGCCCAGGCTTTCCAGCACGCTGTTCAGCCCGCCCAACACGCCTGCCACCTTATCGGTGGCAGAGAGGGTCTGGGCCACATCCAGTTCCAATTTGATCGTTTGATTTGCCATGGTTCACCTGCCTTTCATTCTCCTAAAAGCGACAGGAGCCTTGCCTTTTCCGCCTCCTCCTGGGGAGACTTTGGCCTGGGCAGGTCGATACGGTCTTTATAAAGGCGGTAAAATTCCCGCTCGTTTTCCTCCAGCTTCTTTCCGCTGGAGAGCTTACTGCGGATGGACACGATGGCGGAAAGCTGTCCCTCCCCCAGGGCGTTGAACCACCCCAGGAAGGTCCACCAGTGGACAAAGGGCAGCGCTCTTATTTCTGTGCCTGCCACCTTGTTCACATCCGCCACGATCACCGGGGCATCCTGCTGCCAGTCCAAAAGCTTGGGGCCGGGTTTTTCCGGTTTGCCGCCGCTTAAAAAAAGCGACAGTTTTTCCATGGCCTCTTCCTTGTGGGCCGGGGGGATCTCCTCCTTGTAGAAAAGTCCCAGAGCGATCTCCCATCGCACAAATTCCGGCAGGCTCTCATCTTGAAAATAGGAGAAGATCTGCAAAATATCCCGAAAATCCGCGTAAATGCCGTAGTCCCTGTCCCCTATGCGAAGGCTTTGAGGCAGGCTCCAAAGATCCATCATTGGATGCCCTTCCGGCTTTTTGCGGCAGCTGCCTGCTCGGCGGCACATGCCTTAGCGCCGTCTAACAGCACAGGCTCCAAGGCGGCAAAGAGGTTGGTAACCACCCGCTCGCCGTTTTTTGCCACCGCCAGAAGATTCACGCCGCCCAAAATTTCGTCAAAATCGTTGCCGGGGCCAAAGACCCAAGCCAGGATCTCCTTCATTTTTTCGTCGGCCTTATGTAAAAGCGCAACGGCGGCGCTGCCGTCTTCGGGCGCGGATGCCATCAGCTCCTTTTCCACCTGCTGCAGCCGCTCCACCGCCTCCTGGAAACGCACATACAGGTTGGGGTCTTTGGGGTTAAACCGCAGAACGCCCTCACCGATGGCCACCTGCTCCACACCGCTGTCCAATTTGATTCTTTTCATCGCTTTTTTCCTTTCTTACTTAGGCGGTAAAGACCTTGGTGGACACGACGAAGGTGCCCTTAACCTTTACGCCGGTATAGTGCAGGGTGAAGGGGATCTGATAGCCGGTGGTGTCACCGCCGTAGGAGTTGATCTCGATGTAGACCTCCTCCCGGGTGGCGGGGAATACGCTGCCCTCCTGGGCCTCCCACAGCTTCACCTCCACCACATCGGTCTTCAGATCGTCCAGCACCAGGTCGCCGTCGATGATGGCCTGGAGCTTCTGGAACAGACCGCTGCCGCTCTCTGCGTAGTAGGGTTCCACAGCGCCGGTCTTTTCGTAGCCGGAGATCACGATAGAGGTCTCGCCCAGGATGTTCTTCTTGGTCTCCACCTGAGCGGCCAGCTCTGCGCGAAACTCCTCCAGATCCTTGCCCAGACGCTCATAGACCGCCTCTTCTTCACCCACATTGATGTAGTGGGCCAGATACTTTCTGTCAATTTTTGCCATAAACATACTCCTTTTCATATGTAAAATGCACCGTCACCTGATAGGTGGCTGTGCCGTCGGGGGCAGCGGCGTACAGTTTCCCCTGCTCCGCCGATACCTGCACCCGCTCTCCTAACACAGGGGGAACGGCGCTTTCCGCCCAGGCGGCAAAGGCCATGACCCAAGCCGCCGCTTTTTCTCCCTTCACCGCCCTGCGGCGCAGAAGGAAGCTGTCTTTATACCGGCAGCGCACATTCCCCAGCACGTCCTCCCGGCGGAAAAGCTGCTCCTTTCCCACAGGAAAGAGCCCGCAGCTGCCGGGGCTGCACTCTGTGCAGTCTGTGAGCAATTCGCCCTCCCAACCGGGAAAGCCCATGACCCACTGCCGCACCAAATTCAATTCATTCATAAATTTTCTCCTTGCTTTCCTTGGGAAACGGGTCGTCCGGGAGGCCGACCCCTACGATTGCTATTGTAGGGGCCGACGTCCTCGGCGGCCCGCTACCTCCTGCCGGCCTCAAAGTGGTGAAGCTCCCCGCCCAAGTACCAGGGGGTCACATAGGCGATCTCGCCCAAACCCTCCACGGTACAAGGCAGGAATGTCTCCCAATCCACCGTCTCCGGGCCGATGCCGGGATATACCCGGTCACCGATCTTCGGCACATAGTCTCCCGGCTGGGTCACCAGCAGAAAGTTTCTCTGTTCCTGCGCACCCGCAAGGGTATCCTCCCGGGCGGTGCTCTGGTGGTAGAAGCAGTTTTCCACCACAAAACGAGCTTCTTTGCGATACACCGTCACGGTCTGATCGCACAAGGGGATCATGCGCCCACCCCCCGGCGGATATCCAAAAACACACCGGCGTTCTGCAGCAGCTGCCGCTGGAGCTTCCGGTCGTTTTCGTAGCGGATGGTCACACCGCCCACAGTGGTCTGGGCGATATCCTGCCGGCGCAGGAATACCTCCATGGTCTCCGCCACGGAGCACAGGGCCATCGCCCGGCTGTCCTCGCCCACAGGCTCCACATGGTAGGTGCGCTCGATCTTAGAAAGCCACGCCTCCGCCCGGGCCATCATCTCGGGGAACGCGATCTCCTTGATGTGGCTGCCTAAGTAGACATCCTTGTAAAACTGGTAGGTGACCATCTTATGCGTCCTGGACGGCGATGCCACGCAGGACCGCCGCCTTCAGGGTATTCTTCAGGGCGATGCCGGCCACCAGCTCCACCTCGCCGGTCTTGATGGCACCGGGGGCGGAGATGTCGGGCAGGTAGGAATTGATGACACCGCTGCCCAGGGGGGAGATGCCGTGCAGGCCGTCCAGGCCCAGGCACACGGCGTAGATGGCAGTCTTGCCGCCTTCGGTGGGAATGACAGCGGCCACATTCTCGCCGTCAAAGTACTTGCCCATATCCACCATGGGGATGCCGGCGTAAGTCTCCACGAAGTTGCCAAAGTCGTCCTGGCTGCGGTTGTAGCAGCCGGCGCGGCGGGCAACGGCGCGCAGCTTGATGAGCATTGCGGTGTTCATCAGCAGCAGGTCGGGAGTGCCGTCCACAGAGGCGATGAACGCATCCATCTCGTCCAGGAAGGCGTTGTAATTCTCGTCAAGTTCGGCAGAGGAGGCGATGCTGACGGTGGATTCCTGCTCGTTGGCAGTGCCGGAAAGCAGCTTGTTCAGGCCGTCAAAGCCGCCATTTTCGCTGTCGCCGTTAATGACCATGTTGTGGAAGAAGTTGGCGGTTGCCTTGACCTTCTGTTCTGCCTGGAAAGCGATCTCGTCGGCAGCGCCGGCGGTATTCTGCAGCACGCGGTCCACCTGGAAAGAGCCGCCCATGATCACGGCGTTGGTGGTCTTCTTCTCCCGCTTTGCCTCGCCGGGAGTGTACTCACTGCCCACAACGCGGATGCCGGCAGTGCCGGGGGTCTTCAGCTGGATGTAGCCGTAGGACAAAGTAGAGCCGCCGGTGCCGGGGCTGATGCAGTTGTCAAAGGTCATGCCCTCCAGCAGCGCGGAGGATCTGCGGAACATATCCACAACGGCGGCATCCACCTTGTCGGCCATGCCGACCTTTGCTTCCATAAGAGTAATTGCCATAATAAAACTTCCTTTCTTTTGTTCGTCGCTGTTTTTCTTCTGTCATTCCGAGCACCGAAGGTGCGTGGGAATCCGTTCTTTTTTCGAGGTATTACGGATTGCCACGGCTTGCTTTGCAAGCCTCGCAATGACACAAGGGTTTGTGTCAGCGGGCACTGCCCGCAAATCGTTCCCGCAGGGCGCCTGCCAAGGTGGCAGGCTGGGCCTGGGGCGCGGAAGTACCTGCACCTACCGCAAAGGCAGGCGCCACAGGGGCGAAGAGGTATCCCGCTTCTTCTTTCAGCGATTGCACGGCCTGTTCCAGGGCGGCGGGGATATCGTCGCTTTTTTTGATGGACTCCATATCCAATAGTGCCGAGATGGCCTTGACGCTTTTACCGCCGGCCTTGGTAACCGCACGGTCTAAGGCATGCTCCATGCGAAGACCGGCCATTGCCTGTTCGTGGTCGCTGATTGCCTGGTTGTACTTGTCCTCCCAAGTAGAAGCGGCGCCTTTAGCAAGTTCGATATCCTTGCCGTTTTCTGCCATAATGGCATCGATGATTTCCTTGGGAAGCGCCTGATCTCCCAGGCGGATGTTTTGTAAAAATTTCCGTTTCATAAGGGTCTCCTTTCCGCGCTACGCTTTTTTACGGGGGTCGCCTCCCCTGCGCCCGGGCGTTTTTTACGCCTGCCCGTGGGCGAATTCTTTCGGGCTGTCCGGGAGGCCAGCCCCTACGGTTTCTGCTGTAGGGGGCGGCGTCCCCGACGCCCCGTCAGTTCATGTATTTGTTCCGGATCGCCTGTTTTTCCTCCTGGGTGTCACAGGCCATACCGAAACGCCAGCCCAGGGCCACCTCCGGGGCGATGAGGCCGCGCGCTACCATATCCTTGTAGTCCTGCCACACCTTGTCCTCGTCGTAGAGGACGCCGTTGCCCCACTCCACGGAGAGCTCCGTGACGGCGCAGGGCAGGCCGTAGACCTTGCCCAAGATGGCGCACAGTTCCAAAGTCTTTTTCAGACACTGCTCCCAAACCCTTTGGAAATCCATCACCGTCAGGGCGTATTCCCCGGCGCTGGCGGATACCTCCGTGGCGGTGCGCTCCAGGGCGTTCACCTCCGAGAGCATGCCTCGCTGCAGACCGATCACCGACTCGATGCTCCGCAGATACTCCTGCTTTCGGGCAAGGAACGACTGCTCCCGCAGCTGGGGAGAGAAGACGGTCAGTCCCACCTGCTCCGGGTCGTCGTCCAGACCGATAAATAGATTCTGGGTCAGCCGGTCATCCTTATCCAAAAGATCCCGGGATGCGATGATGCGGCTCTCGCCCCGGCGGAATTCTCCGGCCAGCTGGGCCTCGTTTTCGTCGATAAGACGGATCAACCCCGCCGCCGCGGCATAGATGCTGACGCCGTCGGCGCTCTCGTCCACGCAGTTTAAGATGGGGGTCTTCAGCCGCACCATGCCCACGCTTCCCAGCTTTTCCGGGAATGTCCACCGCATGGGCAGGTCCTTGTAGGCAGGATGCTCGCCCAGTGCCACCGGCTGACCCAAATGGTCGGCGTTCAGGCTGCGGTAGAGCTTATTTTCAATGGTGAGCCAGCCGTCATTGACGGTGCGCCGCTCCAAAAGGGTGTAGTAATACTTGCCCCGGACAGACTTTTCCACCGTACCCACATCCGTCACATCACCCTTGGCATCTCTGCCAAAGACCAGAATGTTCTTTCGGCTCACCAGGGTAAACCGGATGCCGCCTTCTGCCGGATAGGGCTTTATGTAACACTCGCCACCCACCAGAGCCATCTGCATGGCCTTGGGCGCCAGGTCATTCAGCCGGTCCAAAAGCGCCGCCTTTTCATGGCAGCCGGCTTTGTACTCGGAAAACACCGCCCGCACCAGCTTGTGGACCACGGTGTAGGCGATCCGCTGGCTGGGATCGCTTTTTTCCTCCGGGCGGCTGCGGTAGTACAGGTCATACCACTCCCGGATGGCCGCCTCCATGGCGGGACTTGTCTTGTCCCATGCCCCGAAGGCCTGCTGATAGTCAAATGTTTTCATGTTTCCTCCTAAGGCCCATATGCAGGCCCCTTATGTAGCTTGT
>JAZRZT010000175.1:0-2344 GCA_045601475.1 Faecousia sp. | reverse complement strand
GAAATGAGAATGTCGCCGGCAACCACCCGGTCTTCAGCGGCGAAACCCTCTGCGAAGTTATCGGAGTAGATCACCTGCGCGTTGGGGGGGAATTCGTCGTCGCCCTCCCACGCCAAAATCTGAATCCGGTAACCGCCGATGAAATCAAACTGGTAGCCCGCATCGCCGTGGGGCAGCGCCGTGGCGCCCATCTTTTCGCAAGCGGCCTTGAAGCTAGGTACTCTCGTGCCGAAAGTAAAGGCGGCCCGGGTCAAAACTCTTCCGGTATAGGGCTTTATGTACATCTCGCCCCAGGGCATCTCCCGGAAGGTCTTCCAGGTGCCGTTCCACGCCACATCCTTGCTCTCCAACAGGTAACGCAAAAGGAATGTCTGTACGGGAAGCACCGTGTTAGGTGTGATGGAATACTCCGGCCAGGTGATCGTATACTGGGTGCCCAGCAAGGTCACGGTAAAAGCCTTGCCGTCCCATGCCACATGGGAAAGACGGCCTGTCACCTCCTGGGGATCGATATCTTTGAAAAGGCCTTCGTAGTACGCAAAAGGCACTTCTTCCTTGTGGTTTTCTACTTGCATGGTATTCTCCTTAGTCTTGGATGCTGCTGGGGAACAGGCTGGCGTCGGTATGGGGCAGGAAGCAGGCGGCCACGAAGCTGTCCATATAGCCGGGGTAGGTGGAAAGCTCTAAGTAGGTCATGTTGGCAGCCACCTCATGGCACTTCCCGTTTGCCTCGTCGCTCACCACCATGGTGTACGCGCCGGTCAGGGAGGAGTTGCCGATATAGTGGTACTTCTCTAAGTCCACATCGGGCAGCATGCCGATACGCACGGCGTTTTGCATGTTGATGCCGCTGCCGATGCCGCCGGCCACTACCACCGTATCAATGCAGTCGGGAGTCATGTCCACGGACTGCAGCAGCGTATCGATGCCGGAATAAATTGCGCCCTTGGCCCGGATAAAGTTGTCGATATCCACTTCGTTTAAGGACACTTCCCTGCCGGTCTCGCTTTCACTTTCGGTGGCCAGCACATAGCGGCCGGTGCCGTGGTGATCCCGGCGGACTCTCTCGCCCTCCCGGACAAACTGACCCCGGGCATTGATAATACCTGTGCGGAACAGCTCCGCGATAATGTCGATGATGCCGGAGCCGCAGATGCCCACGGGTTTCTGACCCTCCTCGCCCACGATGGTCATGGAAGGCTCCATAGTCTCTTTGTCAATGGTGCAGGCCTCGATGGCGCCGTCGGTGGCGCGCATGCCGCAGGAGATGTCGCCGCCCTCAAAGGCAGGACCGGCGGAGCAGGCGCAGGACATCAAAAAGTCCCGGTTGCCGAACACGATCTCGCCGTTGGTGCCAAGGTCGATAAAGAGGGTCATTTCATCCTTGTCCCACATCATGGTAGCCAGCGTACCGGCAGTGATGTCGCCGCCCACATACGAGCCGATGTTGGGGGCAATGATCACCTTGGCCTGGGGATTGGCAGGGAGCTTCAGATCACCGGCCAGCAGGCCGTCCCAAGAGAAGAAGCTGGGGATGTAGGGGTCCATACGCACAGGGTCGGCATCCACGCCCACTAAAAGGTGATTCATGGTGGTGTTGGCGCCGATGGAAAGGCGCAGGATGGACCGGGCAGAGATGCCGGCAGACTTGCACAGGTTTGCGATGATGGGCGTCAAAGTCTCCTTGACGATGGCGTCCTGGAGCTTTTTCTTGCCGCCGGGGCGGGAGGATTCAATAATGCGGTTGATCACATCGGCGCCGTAGCGGATCTGTCCGTTGCCGGAAGAGCCCTTGGCTAAGATCTCGCCGCTGCAAAGGTCCACCAGGACCATGGACACGGTGGTAGTGCCGATATCGATGGCGCAGCCCACCAGACAGGTGTCCGCGGAATCGCAGATCTCCATAGCCTTAAAGGTGTCGCCTGTCACTTCACCCTTGACGCACACGGTAAAATCATGCTCCCGGAGCACGCTTGCCAGCTTCACCATCACAGCAAAGGGCACATCTACGGTCTTTACGCCAAGCTCTGCCTGGATGGCCCAGGTAAGGCGCTCAATATCGGGCATAGTATCGTCCTCGGAGGGAGCGTCCATGGTGAGCACCAGGGCCTTAAAATTGTTGGTAAAGGAAATGCCGCTATCTGCCACATCCGCCTGTGCCTTCTTAAAAATTGCCACCTCCTCGGGAGAGGAAAGATCGGCGGTCTTCATGCGGCTTTGGTAGGCGCTGGCAATGTCCGGCACCAGCACTTCGCAGTCGCCCAGTACCTTGGTGTTGCAGGAAAGGCGCCAGCCTGCGCTATATTCGACCTCGGAGATATGGCGGGAGGGGATGGACTCCACC
>JAZRZT010000174.1:0-5182 GCA_045601475.1 Faecousia sp. | reverse complement strand
GAGATCATGACTGTGACCCCCGGCGCTTGGTTTGAAAGCTTCTCTTTGACGGAGTTCTCCGTGATCCCCTTCCATGTGATTGTAGTCGTGGTCACACTGCTGACCCTGCTGCTGGGCGCCAAGAGCATCGAGAAGACCAACAAAGTCATGATGCCTGTCTTCTTTATCATCTTTGCAGTGCTGGCTGTGCGTGTGGCATTTTTGGATGGCGCTGCCGCCGGGTATGCCTTTATGTTTAAGCCCGACTGGACCATGCTGAAAGATCCCATGGTCTGGGTCAGCGCCATGGGTCAGGCTTTCTTCTCTCTATCCGTTACCGGCAGCGGTATGCTGGTGTACGGCGCATATCTGAAGGAAGAAGAGCCTGTCGTCCCCCTGGCTGTCCGTACCGCCATTTTCGACACCATTGCCGCTTTGGTGGCCGCCCTGGTGATCGTCCCCGCTTATCAGGCTTACTTCGCAAATGACCCCACCTATAAGGTGGGCGGCCCCGATCTGCTGTTTGTGACCCTGCCCAAGATCCTGCAGGATATCCCCTACGGTCAGATCTTTGCCATCATCCTTTACACCGCTATGGTGTTTGCTGGTATCAGCTCTCTGCAGAACATGTTTGAAGCTGTGGGCGAGTCCCTGCAGAACCGCTTCCCCAAGCTGAAGCGTTCCATTGTTCTGGTGATTCTGGGTGTTGTCTGCCTGGGTGTGGGTATCTTTATGGAGCCCATCTACTCCTGGGGTCCCTGGATGGATACCGTATCCATTTACATCATCCCCATCGGCGCAACCCTGAGCGCGATCTCCTGGTTCTGGGTCATGAAGAAAGATCAGTTCATGGGTGAGATCAACAAAGGTAGCAAGCGTTCTTTGGGTAATGTTTGGTACAACACCGGCCGGTACATCTATGTACCCTGCGCCTTAATTTTGTGCTTGGTCGCACTATTTATGCAGATTGCATTTTAATTTACTGCCACAGGCGAAATTCTTCGCCTGTGGCTTTTATTGTGCTTGCCTACCCAGGAGAATTATGTTACAATAACTGGGAATATGTTTAGATGGAGGAGATTGTTTTGTATCAGATCTCTGTACCGGTTATGAACTACAATGTTACCCGTGTCAGCTGTGAGGCTACTCTTAAAGAGCTGCAGAAGTTGGATACCAAGCGGGTGATCTTTGCCCTGAGCTGCTATGAACAGGATCCTGAGAAGAAGGCTGTAGCTTTGGAGAATTTGGAGCGCAACTGCAAGTTCTTCCAGGATCGTGGCTACGAGGTAGGTGCCTGGGTATGGACTTTTATGTTCCGCGATCCCCATCCCTACATGCCCATGATGAGCATTAAGGGTGTGCCTATGCCTACATATGCCTGCCCCACAAACGAGGATTTCTCCGATTTTGTGGCGCAGTACCTCCATGACATTGCTCTGACCGGTGTGGATCTCATTCAGTTTGACGACGATTTCCGCTACGGTTTCCTGGGTCCCGACGGTCCCGGTTGTCTGTGTGACAACCACATGAAGCTGATCCGGGATATTCTGGGTGAGGATGTGACCCGGGAGCAGATGTGTGAGTACATCTTAAACGGCGGCCCAAATAAGTACAGAAACGCTTACCTGCAGGCAAACGCCGATGCGTTCCGCTCTTTTGCTACCAAGATGCGTAACGCTGTGGACAGGGCTAACAAGGATGTCCGTCTGGGCGCTTGCGCCTGCTTGACCGCCTGGGATATCGACGGCATTCAGGCTATGGAGCTCTCCCGCATTTTGGCCGGCGACACCAAGCCCTTTATCCGTCTCATCGGCGCTCCCTACTGGGCCGTGAAACGCAACTGGGGCAACGAACTGCAGGACGCAATCGACATGGACCGCATGGAAGCCGCCTGGATTCGGGAAGTCGATCCCGAGATTGAGATCATTGCTGAGGGCGATAGCTTCCCCCGTCCCCGTACCACCTGCCCTGCCAGCTATCTGGAAAACTTCGATATGGCTATCCGGGCCAGTGGCTGTACCGACGGCATTTTGAAATACGGCATCGACTACTTTGCCAACATCGAATACGAAACCGGTTACACCAAGTTCCATCTGCGGAACAAAGACAACTATGATGGCATCCACAAGCATTTTGACGGTAAGGAAGAATCTGGTGTCCGCGTATACACCTACACCGCAAAGCTGGGTAAGGCGCACTTTGACAAGCCCATTAATATTGAACGCATGGTATTCCCCCAGGCTGCCCGTATTCTCTCTGCAAATACCATCCCCATTAAGTTTGCAGGTCAAGGCATCTGTGGCGCTGTGTTTGGCGAGGATGCCCGGCAGCTGCCTTTGGAAGCTGTAGATCAGGGCCTCATTTTGGACTTCGCCGCCGCAAAGATCCTCTCTGAGCGCGGTGTGGATGTAGGTGTGACCGAATTCGGCGACACCGTGAACGCCGGTCGCCTGGAACGGTATATGGATCCGGAAAACTACACCCTAACTCTCGGTATCCCCGTTTGCCAGGTAGTCTTGCGGGACGGCGTTCAGGTCCTCAGCGACACCGAGACCGCCAAGGGAGTGTATCCCACCTCCTTCCGTTACGAAAACGAGAAGGGGCAGCGGTTCTTCGTGCTGAATGCAAAGCCCGACTTTTCCGGCAACAACATTCTCAAGCACTACGCAAGAAGCCGCCAGATTGAAGAGAATGTTTTCTGGCTCTCCGGCAAAAAGCTGCCGGCTTACTGCTACGGTAACCCCTCCATGTATACTATCTGCAAGGAAAGTGAGAATGCGCTTGCTGTAGGTCTTTGGAACCTCCATGCAGATATTGCCATGGACCCGGTGGTAGAACTGGCTGACACCTATGAGAAAATCGAGTTCATCGGCTGCTCCGGCAAGCTTTTGGGCAACAAAGTAGTGCTGAGCGACATTCCCGCATTTGGCTTTGCCGGTTTTAATGTGACCAAATAAGGAGCAGGACATATGGACATTTCAAAAATTGATAAGAATTTTGAAAACACCTTCAGCTATGAGGGCATGAAGATCTACAACGTGAACGAAGCGCCCTTCAAGCTGTACGGTCTGTGCCGGGAAGAGGGTGAGCAGGACTTCAAACGCATGCCCCACAGTTTCCCTTCCCAGGTAGAAAACCCCGTGGTGAAGGCCATGTACAAGAAAACCTCCGGTCTGCGCGTGCGCTTCAAGACCAACTCTGCCCGCATTATCCTTAAGTGCGTCCTGCCGGAAAAGGCCGATATCCCCCACATGGCGCTCACCGGCAGCAGTTGCTTTGACCTGTATGTGGACGGCAAGTACTTTAATGTGTTCCGCCCCGGCATTGATGCCAGCGGCAAATTTTCCGAGGATAAGTCCATGGACGGTGGTTACGCTTCCGGCTACACTTTCAACAAAGAAAAGAAGATGTGTGAGATTCTCATCCACTTCCCTCTTTATAACGAAGTGACTGATGTGTTTATCGGTTTGGAAGAAGATGCCCAGGTGCTGCCCACCGACGGTTACACCACCGAAAAGCCTGTGGTGTTCTATGGCAGCTCCATCACCCAGGGCGCTTGTGCTTCTCATCCCGGCAACTGCTACATCGCCATGCTGGCAAGAAAGTTTGATTTCAACTACGTCAATCTGGGCTTTTCCGGCGGCTGCAGAGCAGAGTTGGAATTTGCCCGGTATATTGCCGGTCTCGATATGAGCGCGTTCGTGCTGGACTATGACCACAATGCCCCGCATCTGGCAGATTTGGAGGCCACCCACGAGCCTTTCTTTAAGGAATTCCGTCGGCTTCGTCCCGATGTGCCGGTGATCCTCATCTCTGCTTCCGATCTGTGCAGCGGTCTGGAAAGTCGCATGAAGCGCAGAGAGGTGATCCGCAAGACCTATGAGAACGCATTGACCGCAGGCGACAAGAACGTTTACTTCGTGGACGGTCTGAAGGCTTACGAGGAAGTGGGTGTAGAGTTCTGCACTGTAGATCCTGCTCATCCCAACGATCTGGGTTTCTACTGCATTTATAAGAATGCAACTCCCACATTTGAAAAGGTTTTCAGGTAACACAAATTGTCGCAGGATCATGATAGGATGTAATATAGCAAGCTGACAAATTGTAGTTCGGCAAAGGAATGTGATTGCATGAAAAGGAAAACAATATACCTTATAGGCATCGTTATTGTATTGCTCATTTGTATTATCGCATACTTCATGCCTCTATCGCTTTCAGATACCATAAGTGAGAATAATCAAATAGATATCATGTTGAATGAGTTTAACCTTAAGGTTGGCGAGCCAGACATTGCTTCTGTTGTATACCAAGACATTACTACAGAACAGAAAAATGCTATTTTAACTTTATTAGAGGAATACCCTTACAGAAGGGCGTTAGACACCCTATTTTCAAATGGCGCTATATCCGAATTAGGGGATAAGACACTTACCATTTTTGTGTATGATGATAATTCATCGACTGACGCTATTATTTTAGCATCATCGGGAAGAATTGCGGTCAATGATAACTGTTATGCCATGGAAGATGCGGAACAACTCATTCATCAAATACTTGAAATTGTGAAATAACCATAATATTAGACCGGTTCTTATTTGTGGAACAGCATATGAAAACCCCGGTAGCTTTTGCTACCGGGGTACTTTTTATTACTGTAGGTGGGATTCGTTGATGAGGATATGCACGTCGTCCAGCTGCTTCTGAGAAACAGTGGTGGGTGCGTCCATCATCAGATCCTGTGCGTTTTTGTTCATGGGGAAGGTAATGACTTCACGGATGGACTCCTCGCCGCACAGCAGCATGACGATACGGTCGATGCCGGGGGCTGCGCCTGCGTGGGGAGGTGCGCCGTAGGTGAAGGCGTTGTACATAGCAGGGAACTTGGCCTTCACATCCTCTTCGCCCAAGCCCACCATCTGGAAGGCTTTGACCATGATCTCGGGGTCATGGTTACGGACGGCGCCGGAGGCGCTTTCGTAGCCGTTGACCACCAAGTCATACTGGTTGGCGTTAATGGCCAGCAGCTTCTCAGTGTCGCCCTCAGCTGCAAGCAGGGCATCCATACCGCCCTGAGGCATGGAGAAGGGATTGTGGCAGAATTCCAGCTCGCCGGACTCCTCGCCCATCTCGTACATGGGGAAGTCCACGATCCAACAGCAGGCGTACTGCTCTTCGTCGAAGTGGCCGGGGATGCGCTTACCCA
>JAZRZT010000173.1:0-3487 GCA_045601475.1 Faecousia sp. | reverse complement strand
AAGCTGATTCATGACAACATTCTTGTGGCCTTTGAAGATGGCAGCAATCTGGAAGCCCGGCAGAATATGCAGCGGGGTGCCTTCTATGCCGGCCGAGCCTTTACCCGTGGTTGCGTTGGCTATGTCCACGCCATCGGTCATACCTTAGGCGGTTTGTACGGTGTTGCTCATGGTCTTGCTATGGCAGTGTTGCTGCCCCATGTGATGCGGGAGTATGGTGCTTCTGCCCACAAGCGCCTGGCAGAACTGGCGGATGTTTGCGGTATTGGCGGTGCCAATGAAGCGGAGAAGGCCAATGCCTTTATTCGTTGGATTGAGCAGACCAATGCCAAGATGGGGCTGCCCGACGGCTTTGATATGATCAAGGACGAGGATATCGACCAGATGATCACCTGGGCCAAGAAGGAGGCAAACCCGTTGTATCCCGTGCCGGTGGTTTGGGCAAGAAAGGATTTCCGCAGACTCATTGCATCTATCCGGAAATAATACGCTAAAATAGAAGTAAAGGAAAAGTGCGACATGGCTTCCATGTCGCACTTTTAAAATCATCACGAAAGTGATGCGGTTTTAGGGAGGGACCCCGACGATTGGGCAAATCGGGGGCCCCAAGGAGTGAAAATAACGCGTATCTGCGGCTAAGGGGGAGTGCGCAGTGCGTTATAAGCAATGTAAAGTGATGCACCAGTACTTTGCGAAAAACGATCTATAGGTATTAACTATAGAATATTTTGCGTTCATCATTCCCGATTTGCATCAGTTGAGGTAATTGCGAAATTACAGCCTTTTAATCTGTTGGGAGCGCTGTAGATATTGAAACGGTTCTCCCGGGAAAAACCCAGAAGTGTAATATTGGCGCTACGGGCAGTTTCCACAGCCGCAATAGTGGGGGTGGAACGGGATACGATCATAGGAACACCGATGGCGGCCACCTTTTGGATCATATCCATGGGGATCCGGCCGCTGGTAAGGATATACTTATCTTTCAGCGAAACTCCACTGAGCAGCGCCTTTCCTGCCAGTTTATCCATGGCATTGTGACGGCTGATATCCACGCAGGAGAAGTAAGTGCCACTGTCGTCACAAAGCGCACAGCAATGGGTTCCGGCAGTAGCTTTTTGCAGCGTAGAATTATCGTAGAACCGCTGCTGATTGTCAAGCAGGATCTCTGGGTCAAATACGGCACTGTCACACAGAGGCGTCCGGGACTGAGGCTCGAACTGTGCAAGCTGGGCAGAAGCTCTTCCTGCGTCTTCATCCAGCTCCAGGGATATAATGTCATCCAGAGAACGGATATAACCTTGTGTGTACAGATATCCTATCAGTAGTTCTTTTCGCTCACTGGGAGAACAGTATAGTGTCCTGTCCGTTTTTCCGGAAATCTCTACATGCAAAGCGGTTTCGTGGACCATCAAATCCCGCATGGGAACATATTCTCCCCGGATGTAGCGAACGATTTCCAGCTTATCCACCAGGGCTCTGGCTTCCCCTTCCGGTTCTTCTGTGGTGGTGCCTAAGTACTTTTCGTATTCGCTGCGGGTATTGATGTTGGTAAACATTTGAAGCTCCTTATCAAAACTGGCAGCCTCATCCTGGGAGATCACGCAGGCCCGGCTTGCGTAAATAAAGCGGAACAGAGAACTGTTTCCGGTTTCCAGCCGGTAAACCACCTCGTCCAACAGTGCGCGGGAATAAAAGGCGTTGAATGGCTCAAGCCGATCTTGAAATTTGCCGGCACAGATATCTGCTCCGGAATTCAAAAGATTATTTTTCAGATGGCGAACGAAATCCAAATTTACTACCGGCATATCGCAAGCCAGCAGATACACATATTGACTGCGGGCGTGGTTTAGTGCCGAATGGACACCGGCCAAAGGACCTTTACCCAGATAGATATCGCTGCAAAGCCGGACATCAATACCTTCATACAGCTGAGGCTTGGCGGTGACAATCAGGATGTCAGAGAATTCTTCCTTCAGGGTTCGAATGATGTTTTCCAGAATTCGGCGGTCATCTGCCATTAGGAGCTGTTTATCAAAACCCATCCGGGAGGATTTTCCTCCTGCCAGGATGGCAGCGGTTCCAAACATAGGAAGAGCCTCCCGGAGCGTTTCCGCTCCGGGATTTTCGCTTGTAGTATTCACGGTTACGCCTTCTCGATCCGGGCGGCGCAGACCTTCAGCTCGGGGATCTTTGCGGTGGGATCGGTGACAGTGTTGGTCAGCAGGTTGGCAGGGCCGTCTGCAAAGTGGAAGGGCATAAACAGCACGCCTTCCGGTACGATGTCAGTAACTCTTGCTTCCACGACAACTCCGCCACGGCGGGAGGAGACCTTCACATCATCTCCTGGAGCGATGCCCAGCTTGGCAGCGTCGGCAGGGTTCACTTCCACATAGGAGCGGCCAGCGATATTCTTCAGGCCTTCGACGCGGCCGGTCATGGTGCTGGTGTGATAATGATACAGAATACGGCCTGTGGTGAAGATCATGGGATATTCACTGTCGGGAGTTTCTGCGGAGGGACGGTAGGGAGCGGGTTTGAACAGCGCGCGCTCACCGCGGCTGAACTTACCCACATGCAGAATGGGAGTGCCGGGATGATCGGCGGTGGGGCAGGGCCACTGCAGGCCTTCCTTTTCCAGGCGCTCATAGCTCATGCCACCGTAGGAGGGAGTGACAGATGCGATTTCAGCAAAGACTTCTTCAGCGGTACGGAAGCTGTTGCCGTAACCCAAAGCAGCCATCACATCAGAGAGGATCTCAAAGTCTGCGTGGCTCTGACCGATGGGGTTGATAGCCTTGCGAATCCGCTGTACACGGCGCTCGGTGTTGGTAAAGGTGCCGTCCTTTTCTGCAAAGGTGCAGCCGGGCAGAACTACATCTGCCAAAGCAGCGGTCTCGGTCAGGAAGATGTCCTGAACAACCAGCAATTCACAAGCCTTCAGCGCCTTTTCCACATGGTTCAGGTCGGGATCGGACATCATGGGGTTCTCGCCCATAATGTACAGGCCACGGATCTTGCCTTCTTCCACAGCATTCATGATCTCGGTCACGGTTAGACCGGGCTTGCCGGACAGGCTGACACCCCAAGCCTTTTCAAACTTTTCACGAACGGCATCGTTGAAAATCTTCTGGTAGCCGGGCATATCGCCGGGCAGACAACCCATATCGCAAGCGCCCTGAACATTGTTCTGACCGCGCAGGGGGTTGACACCGCAGCCGTACTTGCCGATTTTGCCGCACAGCAGAGCCAGGTTAGAGGTGCCCATAACGCCCTCAGTACCGGTGGAATGCTGGGTAACACCCATAGCATAGTAGATGCCGGCCTTGTCAGCCTTGGCATACAGGCGGGCGGCCTTCTTGAGTTCTTCTGCATCGATCTGGCAAATTTCAGCAACCACCTCGGGGGTGTAGTCCTTAACGACTTCCTTAAGCTCTTCATAGCCTTCGGTACGCTCATCAATGTACTTCTGGTCCTGCAGGCCTTCGGA
>JAZRZT010000172.1:0-13416 GCA_045601475.1 Faecousia sp. | reverse complement strand
CTGCATCGGAACTCTCCCGGCAGATTCGGGAAGATGTCTTTGAAAAGGAATATTTAGCCGTTGTCCATGGTAGCCCCGCAAAACCCACCGACAGACTCTGTGGCCTGCTGGAACGGAACAAAGCGGAGCGGAAGACGTATGTTGTTACCAATCCGGGAAAGGGCGTTCAAGAGGCAATCCTTGACTATCAAACAGTTGCGCGGACAGATGATCTGACGCGTGTGCGTATCCAATTAATTACCGGCAGAACCCATCAGATCCGCGCTCAATTTTCCAGTCGCAGTCTGCCCCTGGTCGGTGATAGGAAATACAGCCTAAATGAGGATAACTGCGAGATTGCACTGTGGTCTTGTAAATTGGCTTTTAATCACCCCAAAACCGGTGAGAGAATGGAATTCTATCGGAATCCACCGTCTGTTTATCCATGGGATATTTGCTGAAGCAAGGTTTCAAATGCTGTGGCAAATTGCTTGTCTTGTGCGGTAGTTCTCTTAGCTGGTCCTTTTGTTCTGCCACCGGCGGCGCGGTATTCTTTGGAGATGTGCCGCTGAAATAGGAGCGCATCAATATTATATTGTGTGTATTCCCAACCGTCCTGGTGAAGAATTCGCGCCTGCTTAGCAAGACACATAGATGCCAAACCGTAATCCTGGGTGATGACTATATCACCGGGAGAAACTCTGTTTACAAGGGCAAAGTCCACACTGTCTGCGCCCTTATCGAATACCATCGTTGTGGCACCATCTCTGTGCATTTGGTGTGCTGTGTCGCAGAACAGCGTGCAGCCAACGCTATACTGTGCACATAGTCTTACAGCGATATCTACCACGGGACAAGCGTCTGCATCGATTAAAACCTTCACATAACCACCTCTTAGGCTATTATATCATAAGTTACGGAGAGAGAATATGGCAAATTACGATTTTTTTCAGAATAAAGAATGTGAGTACTTTCCCTGTCATGCCGGCGCAGACCCGGAAACCTTCAGCTGCATATTCTGCTATTGTCCACTGTATGTACTGAAAGATCGGTGTGGTGGCAACTTTACATACCTGGAAAATGGTATTAAGGACTGCTCCAACTGCCTGCGTCCCCACAAACGGGAAAACTATGAAAATATTCAGAAACAGATGGCAGAGGTGCTGGAATTGGCTAAGAAATGATTATGCCTTGATTTTTGGTTAGTGCATTGCTATAATAGGAGCGCTGTTGTTATGGAGACGTATCGAAGTGGGGACGTTTGCGAGCGCTGCCTGTGGCAGAAAAAGCGAGCAATAAGGAGTGGCAGCGGTCGATAGCTGACGAAGGTGGTAACACCGAGGAAGATATCGGGCACCGCAACAGGACATAACGGGGCGCCCCGCTATGCATAATGTAATTTAATATAGCTCTATCATGAGTGTTATATATGGAGACGTATCGAAGTGGTCATAACGGGGCTGACTCGAAATCAGTTTGCCGGCAACGGCACGTGGGTTCGAATCCCACCGTCTCCGCCATAAAAATAATCCACCCGCATGGGTGGATTATTTTCTGAAAGAAAGAGGAAACATATGAAAATTTTAATTATTCGTCATGGCGATCCCGATTATTCTATCGACTCTCTGACACCCCAGGGTGAGACCGAAGCCAAGCTTTTGGCTGAAAAAATGGCAAATGTGGACGTGAAGGCTTTCTATGTATCGCCTTTGGGCCGTGCAAAGAAGACTGCGGAATATACCCTGAATAAAATCGGCAGAGAAGCTGAGGTCTGTGATTGGCTGCAGGAGTTTTCTCCCAAAGTAGACAAACCTCATAAGGTACAAAGCGTTGCTTGGGATTGGAGACCCAAGGATTGGACAGCTATGGATGATTTTTATGACCTTTCCAAGTGGTCGCATGTTCCTGCCATGGAGCAGGCTGGCGTACCGGAAGCTTACGCCTATGTGACTTCTGCGTTTGATAGGCTGCTTGCTAAGCATGGCTATGAGCGGTACGGTCGGTATTACCGGGCGGTCAGAGCTAACGAGGATACTATCGTTTTATTCTGCCATTTTGGGTTAGAATGCGTGCTGTTAAGCCATCTGCTGGGAATTTCCCCCATGCTTTTGTGGCACGGATTCTGCGCAGCACCCACTGCTGTCACGACTGTGGTAACTGAGGAAAGAGAAAAGGGGATTGCTTACTTCCGCACACTGGAATTTGGCGATGTGTCCCATCTTTATATGGGTGGTGAAACGCCAGCCTTTGCTGCGCGGTTTTGCGAAACTTATAATACACCTAACCAAAGAAGAGATTAAAAAGCAGACCACTATTGTGGTCTGCTTTTTTCTTATGAATAAAATTTACTGAGCATGATAAGGGTTCTGCCTGCAGCGCTAGCGTTGGGTGACCAGGGCACAAAGTAGGGGTCGCCGGCGTCTATACGCTCAGCAAAGTAGTATTCGTCGCTCATAGCATAGCGCAACTGGGCATCAATGATCACCTTTGCCTTTTCCCGGTAGCCGTACTGCATCCAGATTTCAAACCAGTAAATATCTGGGAAACTGAGATACCAGATGTTATTGTTGCCGTTTTTGTAGGGCATGTGACCGTAGAGACCCAAACCCTCTTTGGTAATTCCGGCTTCAATCATGTAGTTGTAGACACGGAGCATGTCCTTTTCATTATCCACAATACCACAGTATACAAAACGCCCTTGATACAGTTGGGGGTAGAAATCCTCAACCAGGAAAGTGTCGTCCCCCATAGGCATTAAGGGAGGCCGGAGCGTATCTTTGCCGTCCTGGGCGTCATAGTACTTTTTGAAGTGGCGTTTCATGTCAGCTAAGTATTCGGTGTGCTCTTTACGCATTTCGGCGGCTGCAGGGTCGCTGTAGGCTTTAAATGTATCGGCAATGGCGTCCAGACCCAGCAGATTGAACACATCTGTGGAAGTCCAGCACTGGAACTGGTGAGGCCAGTCGATGCCGCGAAGAGCAGGAAATAGTCCGCCGGCGATCTCTTCACCATCTACAATACTGCGACGCAGGTCTTTGATGTAGCGGAATGCACGGTATGCGTTGTCACGGTACTTTCCAAAGAAAGTTTTGTTTTTTGTGGTATTGCAGTATTGGGAAAAGCTGTACAGCACAGCGGCGGTCATACTTGCCCAGGGGATTCCAAACGCACCGATCTCACCGCTGGGTAGCTGCATCGCGTTGAAGTATGTTTCAAATACCGGTTCCAGATAATCGCCAAAATCGCCCATGCGGCACAGACCTTCAAAGACAGACAGCGCCTCAGTGGGCCAAATGCTTCGCTGCATTGCGCCCTGGCGGATAATGTGCAGATTTTCCGGAATGGTTACAGCGAACATCTGTAAAATTTGGGAGACCATATGGCGGATGGCTTTCACCATGGCAGGATCATTTGCGATACCGGCAGGCATTTTGGTGATCCGGCCAAGTTCTTTCTTCCAAAATGCTATGGCTTTGGCCTTCTCTGCTTCGTAATCATAATCATCAATTTCACCATTATCCAGTTTGAATGTGAAGGACAATTCCTCACCGGGAGCAAGATCTACCTTAATCGCAACAGCGCCGATGCTGGCGTTCCAGCTGGTAGGAGTGCTAATGGTAAATACTCGTTTTTGATCGGTGTAACTATCACCTTTTTTGTACCAGGAAATCGGCAGTGCTTTGAATTCATCAAAGCCGGGCTCGTGGCTGATGTAACCATCGGTCTTTCCGGGAACCAGTCGGCACTCAAAATTTGTTCTCAGCATTAAAAAGAGAGAATCCTGTAAGGGTTCCGCTCCGTTGTTCTGTAGGGTTATTTTGCCGAATAGGGTAGATTTTCGTTGGGAATTGCAGAAAACCTCCATGGAATACGTAACATCATCCAGCTCAAAAGCAACTCCATGGATCGGTGCACCGTCTTCTGTGATTACATTTTTGACACTGCGGAAATCAAAAGGAATCAGGTTCTTGCCGAACACGGGCCACATGGCGCAGCTGATCATTCGATAGTGGATGCGGTGCTCCATAATATTGGCGGTTTCCAGATCGAAATCATGCTCACCGAAAATAATTTTGCCCTCTGCCCAAAGGGTGAACATACGCTCAGAGTAGGGGGGATGTACATAACGGCGGGTGGTCTTAGGTCGCGCACACATATTGTCTATAAACATCTTAATCCTCCATGCGATTCTTTTCACAGGATAAAGTATTTCTTGATATGTAAAAATCATAGCAGATATATGAAAAATGGTCTACTAACATTCTGCCGAAACTTGACTTTTTCGCTGAAAACAATGGATATAATTCAATAAATTATTGAAATTATAGCTGCGGTTTAGTATAATTCAATTGTTGGAGGTGATCGGGTGTTATATACATTAGCAGAGCGGATCATGCCTGCGTATTATCGGGATTACTACCATGGTGATTATACACAGATACGCAGAAACCCCGCAATGATTTCTTCAAATCCTATAACAGCACTGCATTATCACAAGTGTTTGGAACTGGGAATCTGCCTGCGGGGAAGAGGTACTACCTATGTGGATAATAGAAAGTACAGCTACAGTGCCGGCGATATACAGGTGATGCCAGCCGGGATTCCGCACCTTTCTATGGCAGAGAAAGGCGTGCCTACAGAATGGTTTTGGATTTCTTTTGAGCCGCTAACTATCTTGAAAGAGAGTGGCATATACCAGTATGCGTTGTTGGAAAAAATGTCTAAAAATAGTTATTGCGGCATTTTTCACCCCTGGGAATACCCGCTACTGGCGGAACTGGTTTATAAATTCCGGGATGTACCTTTGGATAAAGGGACAGAAACAGATCTTGCGTGCACGTTTCTTGCCGGACAGCTTTTGGTGGAATGCGCACGCATTGGCGATGTTGACTATACGGAGCAGCCCATTACATCAAATTCTGTGAAGGTTATGCCTGCGGTATTTCATATTCGCCAAAATTACGCGGATAAGGATTTGATGCGAGAAGATGTCATAGCCGGGGTTTGTAATATGAGCACATCACATTTTCGCGCTGTCTTTAAAAGAGAGACGGGCTTGACAGTACGCGACTTCATAATTCAAACACGGCTTGTAGCGGCGGCGCATTTATTGAAGAATACTGATAGCAGTATCATGGATATTGCAGCGGAATCCGGCTTCGGTCAAGTGTCGTGTTTTAACCGGAGTTTTCTGAAAGCGTTTGGACAGACACCCACGGCATTTCGCAAGAAATCCAGAGCGCAGGTAGAAGTCGATTATATATTGAAGCACCAAAACAATCCTTGACAAATCTACATATATTTGACAAAATAATAAAGATGAATAAAGGAGGGATTTTGTGCGTTATTATCTTGCAATCGACATCGGTGCAACCTCCGGCCGCCACATCGTAGGCTGGCAGGAAAACGGCACCATCCAAACAGAAGAAGTATATCGCTTTCCCAACGGCGTACAGGAGCAAAACGGACACCTCATCTGGGATGTGGATGCCCTGTATGTGAGCGTTGTGGAGGGCATTGCCAAGGCATTTGCCAAGTATCCCAAGATTGAAAGCTTGTCTGTGGATACTTGGGGCGTGGACTATGTGCTTTTTAAGGATAGTGAGGAACTTCGACCCTGCTACGCATACCGCGACAGCAGAACGGAGGCTGTGATCCCCGAGGTGCATGAGAAGGTTTCTTTCTCCACGCTGTACCGCCATACCGGCTCTCAGTTCCAGCCCTTTAACACCATCTATCAGCTCTATGACGAGCTGAAGAACGGCCGCCTGGAAGGCGTGACTGATATGCTGATGATCCCGGAGTATCTGCTGTACAAGCTGTCCGGTGTTAAGGCCAGAGAGTACACCAACGCCACTACCATGGGCATGATCAATGCTGAGACCGGTGAGTTTGACCTGGAGGTCGCGGATGCTCTGGGCCTGCCCAGAACTCTGTTCCCCAAGCTGAGCCAGCCCGGTACTGTTTTGGGTGATCTGCTTCCTGAGATCGCCCAGAAGGTGGGCGGTAACTGCAAGGTGATCCTGTGCGCTACCCATGATACCGGCTCCGCCGTTGAGGGTATTCCTATGGAAGGCAACGCACCCTACATATCTTCCGGCACATGGTCTCTGCTGGGCGTTAAGACTCCGAAACCCATTACTACCGAAGCTAGCGAGAAAGCCAACTACTCTAACGAGGGTGGTGTAGGCTACAACCGCTACCAGAAGAATATTATGGGTATGTGGCTTGTCAATCAGCTGCAGAAGGAACTGTGCCCCGAAACACCTTTCCCGGAGATCGTGAAGATGGCACAGGAAAGCACCTGTGATGCCATGATCGATGCCAACGCCCAGGAGTTTTTGGCACCCAAGAGCATGAAGGCCGCCTTTGACAAGGCTACCGGTAATGCCCTTGCTACCACCGGCGACTATTTCCGTTGTGCATACCGCTCTCTGGCTGTCAGCTACAAGGTGGCGCTGGATGAGCTGGAGGCAAATACCGGCAACCGTTATAACCAGCTCTATATCGTCGGTGGCGGCGCAAAGAATGCCTTCCTGAACGATTTGACACAGGAAGCCACTGGTAAACAAGTAATCGCATTGCCCATTGAAGCAACCGCTCTGGGCAATTTGAAAGTACAAATGGAGGTTTAATCATGAGTTTTTCTGAAGCAAAAGCAAAGTATGCTGCCCTGGGTGTTGATGTAGAAGCGGCTATGGAGCAGCTGAAGGCTGTGCCTGTTTCCCTGCACTGCTGGCAGGGTGACGATGTCCGCGGCTTCGACACCGACCCCAATAAGCCCCTCACCGGCGGTATCCAGACCACCGGCAACTACCCCGGCCGTGCCCGTACCCCCGAGGAACTGATGGCAGATATCGACAAGGTGATCGAACTGGTCCCCGGCCAGGTGAAGATGAACCTCCATGCCTGCTACGCTATTTTCGACGAAGAGAACGGCGGCTGGGTGGACCGCGACAAGCTGGAGCCCAAGCATTTTAAGAAGTGGATCGACTTCTGCAAGGAAAGAAAGCTGGGCTGTGACTTCAACCCCACCTTCTTCTCCCATCCCAAGTGTGATCCTCTGACCCTGTCCAGCCCCAATGAAGAGACCCGTAAGTTCTGGGTGGAGCACGGCAAGGCTTCTGTGCGCATCTCCCAGCACATCGCTGACGAGTTGGGTCAGCCCTGTGTTATGAACATCTGGACAGGCGACGGCTTTAAGGATATTCCCGCCGACCGTCTGGGCCCCCGTGAGCGCTATAAGCAGTCCTTCGATGAAATGCTCAGCGAGCCTTTCGATCCCGAGAAGGTCTACCCCTGCGCTGAGAGCAAGGTCTTCGGTATCGGTGTGGAGAGCTACACTGTGGGCTCTGCCGAGTGGTGCCTGAAGTACGCTGCTTCCCGCCCCGACTGCATCAGCCTGATGGACAATGGTCACTACCATCCCACCGAAGTGGTTTCCGACAAGATCGCCGCGATCCTCGCCTATGACAAGAAGATGGCTCTGCACGTGACCCGTGGCGTCCGTTGGGACTCCGACCATGTGGTGCTCTTTGACGACGAGACCAAGGAACTGTGCAAGGAGATTGTCCGCTGCGGCCTGGACAAGGTGTTTATCGCCCTGGACTACTTCGATGCTTCTATCAACCGTATTTCCGCATGGGTTACCGGCTTCCGTAATCTGCAGAAGGCTCTTCTGTTCGGTCTGCTGCAGCCTAATGCTGAGCTAACCAAGCTGCAGAATGAGGGTAACTGGACCAAGCTGATGGTCATGCAGGAAGAGATCAAGACTATGCCCTTCGGTGAGATCTGGGATGAGTACTGCCGCCGCTGCGGTAAGCCTGAGGATGGCAAGTGGTTCTCCGAGATCGAGAAGTACGAGGCAGAAGCTCTGTCCGCCCGTAACTGATAGGGGAGGAAACAACGATGTATACTGAAAAGCTTGCTGCATTGGCAGCAATGTCCAATAAGTACGGCGCGAATCCTGAGTACGTTCTGGCCGGCGGCGGCAACACCTCTTTCAAGAGCGCTGATCGTCTGTGGATCAAGGGTTCCGGCACCGCCCTGGCAACCATCAAGCCCGAGGACTTCGTGGTCCTGGAGCGCGGTCTGCTGAATGAAATGTGGACTGCCGACTATCCTGCTGAAGAGGCTGCCCGTGAGGCCGCTGTCCTGCAGGATATGATGGACGCCCGCATTAAGGGCGAGACCCGCCGTCCTTCCGTGGAGACCCTGCTCCACGATCTGTTCCCCCAGCAGTACATTCTCCATGTGCACCCCGCTATCGTCAACGGTATTACCTGCTCCGTGGAAGGCGCAGCTGCTATGAAGCGCCTGTTCCCCGACGCAGTTTGGGTTGACGCTTGTAAGCCTGGTTATATCCTGGCTCTGGAGTGCAAGGAAAAGATGGACGCTTACAAGGCGGAAACCGGCAAGGACTGCAACCTGTTGTTCCTGCAGAACCACGGCATCTTCTTCGCCGGCGAGACCACCGAGGAACTGGATGTCCTGGCAGAAGGCACCATGGCTAAGCTGGCTGCCGCTGTGAAGGAGCAGCCCCGTATGGAAGAAATGGAGTACGATATCGAGAAGGTCGTTGCCATCTCTCCCGTGCTTCGTGCTCTGTACGGCGAGACCCAGCCTGCAACTGTAAAGTTTACCGTGAACGAGGAGATCCTTGCTTACGATCCCGCAACCAAGAGCCTGTCTCCCGACCATATCGTCTACGCCAAGGCCAAGCAGCTGGTTCTGCCCGCCGGTGTGGATGCAGACGGCGTGAAGGCCGCGTTTGATGCATTTGTGGCTGAGAATGGCTATAAGCCCAAGATCGCCTTTGCAGAGGGCCTGGGCATGTTCTCCATGGGCCTGACTATGAAGGAAGCTGTGACCGCACAGACCGTCATGCTGGATGCTATCAAGGTGGTTGCTTACACCAAGTCCTTTGGCGGTGTTTCCCCTATGCCCGAGTTCCTGATCGACTTCATTGTCAACTGGGAAGTGGAGAGTTACCGCTCCAAGGTGAGCTTGGCGGGGGGCGCTGTGAAGCGCTTGGCCAATAAGGTTGCTGTCGTCACCGGCGGCGCCCAGGGCTTTGGTAAGGGTATTGCCGATGCTCTGTACGCAGAGGGTGCTTACATTGCTGTGGTAGATATGAACCTGGAAGGAGCCAAGGCTGCTGCAGCTGAGTACGGCGATGCCGGTTTCGCTGTTCTGGCCAATGTTTCCGACGAAGATTCCGTCAAGAATATGATGAATGAGATCACCGCTTACTTTGGCGGTGTGGACGTGTTCGTCAGCAATGCCGGCATTGCAAAGGCCGGCAGCCTGGAAGTGATGACCAAGCAGGTCTTCGAACTGGTCACCGCTGTGAATTACACCGGTTTCTTCCTGTGCACCAAGTACGCTTCTGCTGTGATGAAGCTGCAGAATAAGTATGCTCCCAACTATATGATGGACATCATCTGCATCAACTCCAAGTCCGGTCTTACCGGCTCCAACAAGAACTTTGCTTATGCAGGTTCTAAGTTTGGTGGCATTGGTCTGACTCAGTCCTTTGCAATGGAGCTGGCAGAGTTTAACATCAAGGTCAACTCCATCTGCCCCGGCAACTATCTGGACGGCCCCCTGTGGTCCGATCCCGAGCGTGGCCTGTTTGTGCAGTATCTGAACGCCGGCAAGGTGCCCGGCGCAAAGACTGTGGAGGATGTCCGGCGCTTCTACGAGAGCAAGGTGCCTCTGAACCGTGGCTGCCTGCCCATCGATGTGGCCCGTGCTATCTTCTACATCTGCGAGCAGACCTACGAGACCGGCCAGGCCGTGCCTGTCACCGGCGGCCAGGAGATGCTGAAGTAAAATAAAAGATCCCGGAATCTTTGGATTCCGGGACCTTTTTTTAATCTTTTATCAAGTTTTTGTACCCGTTTCCATATTGGACACAACGGGAGACGCGGCTGAGGGTGGCGGAGGAGATGTTGGATAGTTCCATCACCTGGTTATATGTCTTGCCTGCCATCAGAAGCTCTGCGGCGTAAAAGCGTTCTGCCATATTCTCCAACTCTTTCGTAGTGCAAAGGTCTTCCATGAGGGCTTTGAAATCCTCTACATTGTCAACGGAAGCAAGCATCTTCAGAAGCTTTTCAATTTTCATATTGGTACTCATTTGCGTTGCTCCTTAGAAAGAATCCTGGGCACCCTGCAGGAAGGCCCGGGTCTTTTCGCTCTGGGGATTGTCGAAAATCTGCTCCGGGGGACCCATCTCTTCAATAACACCTTCTGCCATATACATGACCACATCGGATACGGCTCTTGCGAAGTCCATCTCGTGAGTCACCACGATCATGGTGTGCCCCTTATCCTTCAGAGCGCGGATGGCCCGCAATACTTCACCTGTAAGCTCGGGATCCAGAGCGGAGGTTGGCTCGTCGAAACAGAGGATGTGAGGCTTCATGGCCAGGGCTCTTGCAATGGCAAGACGCTGCTGCTGACCGCCGGAGAGCTGATAGGGATAGGCCTTTGCTTTGTCGGAAAGACCTACCTGCTCTAAAAGCTGCAGGGCATTTTCTGTAATCTCCTGGGGCGTACCAAGTTTGTGCAGGGTAGGGGCCAGAGCGATGTTTTGTAAAGCGGAATACTGGGGGAACAGATTAAAGTTCTGGAAGACCAGACCGAAATGCAGTCGGTTTTTCCGCAGTTCCTCCTCGGAGGAGGTGAGGAGCTGCTTTCCGTCCACCCAGATCTCACCGGCGTCCGCGGTCTCCAAAAAATTCAGACACCGAAGCAATGTGGTCTTGCCGCCGCCGGAAGAGCCCAGAATGGTCAGCACTTGACCCTCTTGAAGTTCAAAGCTGATATCTTTGAGAACTTTGGTTTTACCAAAGTTCTTTTTTAAGTTCTTTACTTCTAATGTTGCCATGGTTTAACTCCTGAAATAGCTGAGTTTCTTTTCTGCGCGCCCCAGCACGATGGTCAAAAGGCCCACAAACAGCAGGTAGAAAACGCCGGTGTAGAACAGGGGCCAGATCAGCGCCTTGGTGGCTGCCAGCTCCTTTGCCTGCTTGATGATCTCACAGACAACGATACAGTTGGCAAGTGCGGTATCCTTGATGAGGGTAATGATCTCGTTGGACATAGGGGGCACGATCCGCTGAATCACCTGCTTGAGGATGATGTGGCGGAAGATCTGTCCCTTAGTCAGACCCAGCACATAACCGGCCTCATACTGACCCTTGGAAATGCTTTCAATGCCGCCTCTGTAAATCTCGGAGAAGTAGCAGGCGTAGTTGATGGAAAAGGCAATCAGCACGGCCAGGATGCGGCCGGCATCGTTGATTCCGTAATTTAGAAAGAAGTATTTATCTACCTGACCAAACAGCTGATATTGAAACAGAAGGCCGGGTACATAGTAGATGATAAAGATCTGCAGCATCAGAGGAACGCCTCTGACGATCCAAACGATCACCTTGGATACGGAACGGACGGCTTTAAAACGGCTCATGGAACAGAACGCAATAGGCAAACCAAGCGGTGCGCCGCAAAGCAGCGTCACCGCAAAGATTAGCAGAGATATCTTAAAGCCGTCCCATAAGAAGGATGTAACTTCTAAAAAGGACATATGTGATTCTCCAGGTATGATATTTATTTCTGATCTGCGAAATCGGTAATGGCAGTGTTGGCAACGCCATACTTCTCAGCCAGGGTAGCGATGAAGCCTTCAGCACCCAGCGTTTCCAGCTGCTCGTTGACCTTAGCGGTCAGCTCGCTGCCCTTCTTGAAACCGATAGCGTAGTATTCCACATCGCTGGACAGTGCATCGACGATCTCCAGGTCAGCGTAGTCGCCCTTACCGCAGTAGCTCTTGGCCAGCTGAGCGTCCAGGATAGCAAAGTCAACGGATTCGGCGTTGACTTCCATGAGACAATCGGTCTGATAGGGGAAGGTCTTCACGGTGACACCCTCAAGGCTCTCGCCGTAGGTCTGGCCGGCGGAACCGCCCTCAGCAGCAGCCAGCTTCTTGTTCAGATCAGCAGCGGAAGCAATGCCGGAGTTCTTCTTAACAACGATCACCTGGCGGTTTTCCATGTAGTTATAGGAGAAGTCCACCTTCTCGGAACGGGCGATGCCGTCGTCGTCAGCGGTGTTGCAGGTGAAGCCGTTCCACACACAGTCGATGGTGCCGGAGTTCAAGTCGGTGTACTTGCTTGCCCAGTCAATCTCCTTGAAGATGACCTTGTAACCCAGGTTACCAAAGACCTTCTCAGCCAGCTCGGTGTCATAACCGATCAGTTTGCCGGATTCGTCCTTGTAGTTCATGGGCTCGTAGATGGTGTAGCCAACGGTAATGACCTGCTCTGCAGGCTGGTCGTTATTGGTGTTGGGCTGGTCGTTGTTGGTTGCGGGCTGGGAGCTGGCACAGGCAGCGAAAGTGCACATCACCATAATGGCGGCCAATACAAATGCGATCAACTTTTTCATAATGTTCTTTCCTTTCTTGTGTAAGAGTTGTTGTTTGGATGTCTGCATTATACTTTAGTTCGCTAAAGTTGTAAAGTGTTTTTTGGCAAAAAAATACAATTTGTCCAACCTGCACAGATTGTAAAATAGGAGCTTGTACTTTAGTTGGCTAAAGTGACGGCGAAGATTCAAGTATGATCGGAATCCTGTATATTTGTGCGTATTTTTTTCTAATATTCGGGAATGCTCCTAATACCACGTGTAAGGAGCGATAACGATGATCGAAAACGATACCATTAAACTTCTGCGGGAGTGCGATGCCGGTGTGCGCATGGGTGTGGCCTCTATTGACGATGTATTTGACCATGTCCGCAGCGATAAACTGAAGCAGTGCCTCAACGCCTGCAAAGATGAGCACAATAAGCTCTCCTGCGAGATCAACGGGATGCTGGAGCGGTATGAGGACGAAGGAAAAGCGCCGAATCCAATGGCAAAGAGTATGTCCTGGCTGAAGACCAATGTAAAGCTAGGGCTTAGTGATACAGATCAGACGGTGGCCGATCTGATGACCGATGGCTGCAATATGGGTGTGAAATCCCTGAACAGATATCTCAACCAGTATAAAGCGGCAGATGAGCGCTCTAAGGATATTACAAAGCGGCTGATTAATTTGGAAGAGAAGCTTGCTGTAGACATTCGGGGGTACCTGTAATAAGAGAAAATGGTGAGGGGGATTGTTTGCATTTGCTCTCCCGGAGAGCAAATAGTTGAAGCAACCAGTGTTTGCACTGGTTGCAGGAACAGTCCACCGGACTGTTCAATTTATGTTATTCGATTCCCCTCACGCCAATAAAGAGAGCCACCCCTTGGGGTGGCTCTCTTTATTGGTGGAGGTGAGGGGAATCGAACCCCTGTCCGAAGGCAACTTGGAAAAAACTTCTCCGGGCGCAGTTTGTTATTTACATTCCCTCACCGCGGCGGGAACAAACACCAAGTCGGAGGCCA
>JAZRZT010000171.1:0-19569 GCA_045601475.1 Faecousia sp. | reverse complement strand
AGTGAACCGTGTGGACGACATCGCAGGCTACATCACAAAAGAAGCCGCCGCTCTTACGGGCCTTTTGGAAGGCACCGTGGTTGCCATCCCTCAGGGGGATTGCCACGCGGCTATGCCCTCTTTGAATGTCACCGGCGACGGGGACTGTTTCCTGGTCATCGGCACGTCCGGCGTGCTTTTGGCCAACACGAAAAAACCCGTAGTCGTGCCGGGCATCTGCGCCCAGGTGGCCGGCGGCGTCATCGCCGACCTTTGCACCATGGAGGCGGGCCAGGCGGGCTTAGGCGACTGCTTTGACTGGTTTGTGAAGCACTGCGTACCCCAAAGCTATATGGACGAGGCCAAAGAAAAGGGCGTGAGCATCCACACCTTACTCACCCAAAAGGCGGAAAAACTCCGTCCCGGTGAAAACCGTCTGGTGGCGCTGGATTGGTGGAACGGCAACCGCAGTATCCTCAAAAACGACGGTCTCACAGGACTCATCTTAGGCATCAATATGCAGACCCGGCCCGAGGAGATCTACCGGGCGCTGATCGAGGCTACGGCCTTTGGTCTGCGGGTGATTTTGGAGAATTACGAGGCCTACGGCGTTTCCATCGGCGACATCTGCGCCGCCGGCGGCATTGCCATGAAGAATCCCATGCTCATGCAGATCTACGCCGATGTGCTGGGCAGAAAACTGACGGTGTCCGACAGCGCCCAGGCAGGCGCAAGAGGCAGCGCTATGTACGCCGCTGTGGCGGCGGGGGCATTCCCCGACATCCGCGCCGCGGCAGAGTTCTACAAACAGCCGATGATCGCGGAGTATATCCCCAAGGCGGAAAATATGCCCATCTACGATGCCCTGTATGCCGAGTACCGCAAGCTCCATGACTACTTCGGCATGGAGAACCCTGTGATGGACAGACTTTACGAAATTTACAGGATGTAAATTTTAGCGCACGCCCTGCGTATTTCTTGTGGACAGAATCTGCGCTGTTTGCTATACTAAGGGGTAGGAGGTAAGACTATGGAAATGGTATTACTTACGGCCCTTGGGGTCGGCGGCGCCACCGTATTCGGCGCTATCATCGGCTTTCTTTTTAAGAAAATATCCCATAAATTCAGTGACATCGTGCTGTCCTTTGCCGCGGGCGTTATGCTTTCGGCTGCAGTGGTGGGCCTGGTGCTTCCCGCTGTGGAGCACGGCGGCAGCTGGGGAATTCCCGTTGCCATTTTTGGCATTTTGTGCGGCGCGGTGTGTTTGGATCTGATCGATAAACTGGTGCCCCACCTGCACCGGCTTTCCGGCGTGGAGCAGGAAGATCATCCTGCCGACACGAAAAAGCTTAATAAAGTTTTGCTCTTTGTCATGGCCATCGGTATCCACAACCTGCCCGAAGGCATCGCAGCCGGCGTGGGCTTCGGCACCGGCAACACCGGCGAGGCCGTGGCCATCGCCCTGGGCATCGCGCTTCAGAACATCCCCGAAGGCATGGTCATTATCGGCCCTATGCTGGCGGCGGGTATGAGCAAAAAGCGCACCTTCTTCATCGCCCTCTTAACGGGATTGGTGGAAGTGGTGGGAACGCTCCTTGGCTACTTTGCCGTGCGGCTGTCTACGGCCATTTTGCCCTTTGCTCTGGCCTTTGCCGGCGGCACGATGCTCTATGTTATCAGCGATGAAATGATTCCCGAGACCCATCACGACGGCTCGCAAAAGGGCGCAACTTACGCATTACTCATCGGCTTTAGTCTGATGTTGGCTATGAGTCATTATTTAGGATAGGAGAAAGAAAATGGAAATCACAAAAGATATCTTGTATGTAGGCGTCAACGATCACGAGGTGGACCTGTTTGAAGGTCAGTATGTCGTCCCCAACGGCATGGCTTATAACTCCTATGTGATCCTGGACGAGAAAATCGCTGTTATGGACACCGTGGACCGGAAGTTCGGCGCTCAGTGGCTGAAAAATGTGAAAGCTGTTTTGGGCGACCGCAAGCCCGACTACCTGGTGGTCCAGCACATGGAGCCCGACCACTCCGCCAACATCGACAAATTCCTAAAGACCTACCCCGAGGCCACCGTGGTGTCATCAAGCAAGGCATTTACCATGATGGGTCAGTTCTTCGGCACCGATTACGCAGATCGCCGCATCGTGGTAGGGGAGGGCGACACCCTTTCTCTGGGTGAGCATACCCTGGCATTCGTCACCGCCCCCATGGTCCACTGGCCTGAAGTCATCGTCTCTTACGATGTGAAGGATAAGGTGCTGTTCTCCGCCGACGGCTTCGGCAAGTTCGGCGCTTTGGATGCAGAGGAAGACTGGGCCTGCGAGGCGCGCCGCTACTACATCGGCATCGTGGGCAAGTACGGCCCCCAGGTCCAGGCGCTGCTGAAGAAGGCCGCCACATTGGACATCGCCACCATCTGCCCGCTCCATGGACCGGTACTGACCGAGAATTTGGGTTACTACATCAATCTGTATGATATCTGGTCCTCCTACAAGGTGGAGTCGGAGGGCGTGGTCATCGCCTACACCTCCGTCTATGGCCACACCAAGGCCGCCGTGGAGCTTCTGGAGCAGGAGCTGAAGATGCGGGGCGTGAAGGTCAGCGTGTCTGACCTGGCCCGGGACGACATGGCTGAGGCTGTGGAGGACGCTTTCCGCTACGGAAAGATCGTGCTGGCCACCACCACCTATAACGCCGACATCTTCCCCTTCATGAAGACCTTTATCCATCACCTCACCGAGCGGAATTTCCAGAACCGCACCGTGGCTTTTGTGGAAAACGGCACTTGGGCGCCCACCGCTGCCAAGGTCATGGGCAAGATGCTGGAAGGCTCTAAAAATCTTACTTACTGCGAAAATAACATCACCATCCGCTCTGCCATGACGGAAGAAAACCGCCAGCAGATCCGCGCTTTGGCAGAGGAGCTCAGTAAGTAAGCAGCTTCTTCCAACCGAGAAAAAACCCTTTCATTTTTAAAGTTTGTAGGATATAATCAAAGAAAAAACCAAGGAGGACTGTGATATGATTTATGATCTGATCGTCATTGGCGGTGGCCCCGGCGGCTACCTGGCAGCGGAGCGGGCAGGCCACGCAGGCCTGAAGACTTTGCTGTTTGAAAAGAATTCTTTGGGCGGCGTGTGCCTGAATGAAGGCTGCATCCCCTCCAAGGCGCTTCTCAATTCCGCCAAGACATACCTGCATGCCAAGCATGCTGACATGTACGGCGTCAGCACCCAAAATGTCACCGTGGACCAGAAAAAGGTCATCGAGCGCAAGCGCCGTGTCATTAAGACCCTGGTTTCCGGCGTGGGCGCCAAGATGAAGCAGCACAAGGTCACTGTGGTGAAGGAAGAGGCTGTTATCGACGGCAAGACAAGCGACGGCTTTAAAGTCAAGTCCGCCTCCGGCGAGTACATCGGCAAGAAGCTCATCATCGCCACCGGCTCTTCCGCCGCGGTGCCCCCCATCCCCGGCGTCAAGGAAAATTTGGGCAATTTCGTGTGCACCAACCGGGAGGTGCTGGAGCTTACCGAGATCCCCGGCAAGTTCACCGTCATCGGCGGCGGCGTTATCGGCCTGGAGATGGCCGCTTACTACGCAGCTGTGGGTTCTAAGGTCACCGTGGTGGAAATGCTGGACCATATCGCCGGCCCCACCGACCGGGAGATCAGCACCCGCCTCCAGAAGGAACTGGAAGCCATGGGCATTACCTTCCTGTTGGGTCATGCCTGTGAAAAGGTGGAGCCCGGCAAGGTATTTGTGAAAGCCCCGGACGGCCAGCAGAAGGTCATTGAAGCCGATAAGGTGCTGCTGTCCATCGGCCGCCGCGCCAACTATATGAATATCGGCCTGGAGACCATCGGCGTGGAGACCGAGCGCCCCGGCATCGTCACCGACAAGCTGTGCCGCACCAATGTGGAAGGCGTTTACGCCATCGGCGACGTCAACGGCCACCACATGCTGGCCCACACCGCATACCGGGAGGCCGAGGTTGCTGTGAACACCATCCTTGGCAAGAAGGACTATATGCGCTACCATGCCAACCCCTCCGTGATCTACACCATGCCCGAGGTGGCAGCGGTGGGCAAGACCGAGGAGGATTGCAAGGCAGAGGGTATCGAATACGAAGTCAAGAAGCTGTCTATGATGTACTCCGGCCGCTTCGTTGCGGAAAACGAAGGCGCGGATGGTCTGTGCAAGATCATTGTGGACAAGAAGAGCCGTCTGATTTTGGGCGTGCATCTCATCGGCGCGTACGCCGGCGAAATGATCTGGGGCGGCGCCCAGATGCTGGAGACCCAGCTGCGGGTCACCGACGGCCGGCAGATCATCTTCCCCCATCCCACGGTCAGCGAAATTATCCGCGAAGTCCTCTGGGAGTTCAAGGATTAAGCCCGGATGCCCGGGCAGGCAATACGTGCACAGTGCGTACTTTATCGTTACTTCCCTGACCCGCTCGGTATCGCTACTGCATCAAGCAACAAACAAAAAGAAGCACCCTCGATGGAGGGTGCTTTTTATTATGTCTGTTTTCGCCGCTTAAGATAAGAAGATGATCACGAACTGGGAGACCAGAACCACGGAGATCAGTGCGATGGGGTAAGTGGCGGCGTAGGCGGAGGCCACGTCCTCAGTGCCGGTCACGTGGATCAGCGTGCCCAGAGCGGGGGTGGAGGTCATGCCGCCGGTGATGGAGCCCAGGTTATTAAAGAGGGGCAGCTTCAAAAGGTACTTGGCCACCACAAAGCCGATGAGCATAGGCACCAGAGTCATGGCAATGCCGTACAGGAAGTACACGGGCTGGAACAGCTCGATAAACCGGGAGCCGCCGGAGATGCCCGCGCCCATGAGGAAGAACACCAGACCCAGCTCCCGCATGGCCTTCAAGGTGGTGCTCTTAGGCATGATATTCACAGGGCCGATGTGCAGGAAGTGGCCGAACACCAGTCCGGAGAGCAGGCAGCCGCCGGTGGTGGTCAGGGAGAAGTTGCCGAACTTCAGGCTGCCGATGACAATGCCGATAAACACGGCCAGAGCAAAGGGCATAAAGCCGAAATCGTCCATGTCTATGAGCTTGCCGTTATAAACTTTCTTCTTGCCGGTGTCGGCAGCGGCGATCTTCTGACGCTCCGCTTCCACGTCCACGCCCATGAGCTTGGGCATCAGCTGCACAAACAGCACCACGCCCACAACGCCAAACAGGTAGGCAATGCCGTAGCCGGTGGAAACGTGGTCCACAAGCTCTGCTGCTACCGTGCCCTTGGCGGCGGAGAAGGCGGGGGTGGAGGTGAGCGCGCCGGAGAACAGACCCACCATCATGGCGGTCAGCTCATTGTTCTGCAGGTCGGTGAAGTTGCGGCCGATGAGCACGCAGCCGGTGCAGGTCAGGCCGCCGGCCACGATGATCACCAGGCCCAAAAGGATGTAGGACTTAAAGTTCTTCTTGAAGTTTGCCACGAAGCCGGGGCCTGCGATAAAGCCAACGGCGGTGACGAAGAACATCAGACCAATATTCTCCACGATCTTCAGCGCCTCGCTGACAAAGGTCTGTTCCTTTACGGTGAGCGCTGCGGCCAGATCCTTATAGAAGATGCAGCCGAACACCAGCGCAATGATGAAAACACCGGCGGTGCCCAGGTTGATGCCCTTGATGGTAACTCTGCCCAGCAGGTAGCCCACGGCGATCACGGCAAACAGGCACAGCATCATAAATGCCACACCGGTGGATGCGGTAAATGTAAACATAACCATTCGCTCCTTTATTTTCTAATATTCCAAGGGCTAGTATAGTCCTTTTGTCCGCATAAATCAATAGAAATTTTACGCGTCTTCATTCTCGGTGTCCCGGCGGATGAGATACTGGGGACGGCATTTGACTTCCTCGTAGATGGCGGCGATGTAGTTGCCGATGAGACCCAGGCCGATGAGGATCCCGCCGCCCAAAAGCAGCAGAAGCAAGATCACGGTGGTAAAGCCCTCCAGCGCCTTGCCCATGAGCCAGTTAATGAGGGTCTGGATGCCCAAAACCGTGCCGCAGACCAGGGCGATAGCGCCGATATAATTGACGATGCTTAGGGGCCTGGTGCTAAAGGCGGTCACATTGGACACGGCGTAGCGGGTAAGACCCCAAAAAGACCATTTTGTGTTCCCGTAAGCCCGCCGCGCCACATCATAATGCACCTGGCAGGTCTTGTAGCCCACCCAAAAAGACATGGCCCGGAAGAAGGTCTTCCGCTCGGGCATGGCAAGCAGGGCGTCGATTGCCTTTCTGTCCAGAAGCTTAAAATCGCTGGCGTTTTCCATGTCAAAGCCTGTCAGCGCGGAGATGATCTTATAAAATGTACCCGCAAACAGCTTGTGGGAAGCCGGTTCCTTTCCCCGGGTGTTTTTCACGCCCTCCACGATCTCGAAGCCCTCTTTCCACAGCCGGTACATCTGCGGGATGGTTTCCGGCGGGTGCTGCAGGTCGCAGTCCATCACCACGGCGCAGGCGCCCTTGGCGGCGGCAAGGCCGGCCCGGATGGCCGCCTCCTTGCCGAAATTGCGGGAAAATTCCAGACCCCGGACGTTGCGATGCTTTTGGGACTGCTCCCAAATTTTCTCATAAGTTTTGTCTTTGGAGCCGTCGCTGACAAAGATCAGCTCGCAGGGAATCTCAGCCCCCTGCAGAACATCCAAAACAGCATTTGCGGTATTTTCAATGTTATCTTCCTCGTTATAGGCGGGAATGATCACCGAAAGCAGATCGTTTCTCATGGGAAGCCTCCTTTTGGGGCAAGTCTATCTATAACAGTATACCAAATATCGGATTCCGTCAACCCTGCGTGTAACAGCAGGAGATTTTCTTTTTGGCAGTATAATCTTCTCCCGTTTACAGATACTAACAGCGTAATTTGTAAAATAAGGAGATAGATATATATGAAAGCAACAGGAATTGTTCGTCGGGTGGAGGAATGCGTTATAATAGGGCAAACCGCCCCAAGCCCGCATAAACACTAGGGTTTTCGCTTGTTTGCCCTATTGAACACAAGCCCCTATTTTTGTGATTTTCGGGCGGTTTTATACATAGAAAAAGTGAGGTGAAATTCACCTCGCTTGTTTTATGCTTTAATCTGTGGTATAATAATAAAAATTCATACCATATTGAAAGCAAATCAAAAAGAAGGGGAAGTTATAATGGCAAATGATAAAGCAGGAGGATATATTTCTCAAATAGAATTTAATAATGGAGAAAAAATTGATATAGCTGAAAATGATATAGTTGTCTTTGTTGGACCAAACAACGCTGGTAAAAGTCAATCTTTAAAAGACATATATATGCTTTCAGAGAAAAAAGTTCCTAGCGTTGTAATATCGAATGTTTTAATCCAAAAAAAGAATTCGCCAATTTCTACTGTACTGTCAAAGATCGCCTCAGGTAATAATCACGGAAGTTATATATCATATTATGTGCTTGGGCGCAATATGGATATATGGTCCAATACTGACAAGAATTTCCCATCAGAAAAATATTTTGGAAGTTTTAGAGATTTGTTCGTTGCAAATCTAGATACATCTGCACGTTTAACTATCTGCAAACCTCCACAAAATATTAGACGCAATGAAAACAAGGAACATCCTATTCATTATGCGGCATTCGATAGTAAATATCGAAAATGGCTCTCGGAAAGTTTTAAAAGAGCATTTGGGATTGAAATAACACCGAACACACAATTTGGATCTCGAATTCCTCTTTGCATAGGTGAACCTGTTGTGTTGAATGGTGAATATGCGGATGAGCAGTCTCGTCAGGAAGAGTACGCAAAAATCCTTGAAACATATAAACAAGTACAAGAACAAGGAGACGGCATTAAAAGTTTTACTGGAATTTTATTATATTTGATGCTTGATTACTATCGCACATATCTTATTGACGAGCCGGAGTCCTTTTTGCATCCTCCGCAGGCAAGAATTATGGGACAGATTATTGGTAAAACCTTAAATTGCCATCAACAAGCTTTTATTTCCACACACAGCGAAGAAATCATAAAAGGATTATTAGAAGTATGTCCTGAAAGAATTAAAATTGTTAGAATTACTCGTGATGAGGATACCAATAAGTTTTCGATTTTAAACAACTCAGAATTTAGCCAAGTGTGGGATGACCCTCTTTTGAAATACTCTAATATAATGGCTAGCCTTTTTCACAAATCCGTAGTCCTTTGTGAAAGCGATTCCGATTGTAAGATGTATTCTATCATTGAAAATCATATAAAACAGATAGAGGGCAAATACTCCGAAACGTTGTTCGTTCATTGTGGTGGAAAACATCGTATGGCAAGAATAGTTAGTGCGCTTCGCTCGTTAGACATTGAAGTTAAATTAATTGCGGATATTGATGTTTTGAACGATGAGACCGTCTTTAAGGGGATTGTAGAATCTTACGATATTGATTATGATGTTATTCATACAGACTATAATAATATTGTCTCCAATCTTCACAGTAGCAAGGAAAAAATAAATAGAAACACGGCAAAAGCAAGTATAAATCAAGTTCTTGATGGCTCGGGAAACATTGATTTGTCTGCCAAAGAAATAAGAGATATTAGAGAAACTATTTCGCTAATATCAAAATGGGATGGATTGAAAAAAGCTGGTGTAACTGCGATTCCTTCTGGGGATGCAACGACATCTTTTAAAAAAATCGATCAACTACTCAGGGAAAAAGGAATATATATTGTTCCTGTGGGTGAATTGGAGTGTTTTATCAAAGAAGTAGGCGGACATGGACCAGAATGGGCAAATGCTGTCCTCGAGACATATCCCAATTTGGATGATGAAGTGTATAAGACAATAACTGAGTTTATCGGTTCGATGGAACTATAATTAAAAGAATATAAGTTACGAAGCGGAGTGGGTTTCTACTCCGCTTTTGTTATGCAATAAAATTTGGGGAATTATTGATTTTATAGGTGTTATGTGGTAAACTAAGTATGCCAAACCAATTTAATATACAATAGGGGCAATTTTCTGTTTCTATAGGGATAGTATACCCTTTTTATGCCAATACTGTGAATTTGATAAAAATGCAAATTCCGTCAGTATTGGTGTGCAGTAATGCCCTTATATTGAATTGGTTTGGCGACTATCGGAGTTTGCGTTTTTTGTGCGGTTACTTCGGTAGCCGCACTTTTTATTTTATGGGGGCATTATAATGAGAAAGATAGATTTATCAAATATTGAAACATACTATTTTTATAGAAATAAGTTCGATAAGTCCCTTATGGGAAGAATGACACATAAACAACGGTTGTGGCTGCATCCCATTCTATTCAAAATCATTTCCAGCAGAAATAAGAAGGCTGGTTTTATAACGCATTTACTTTATGACAAGCGGAAGAAAACGAATAAACCAATCATCTTCGCTATAACTCATATCGGAAAATTTGACATTGAGGTTGCCACCGAAACGGTCAAAGACCATTATTATTTATTGTCTGGCGATTACGAAAATATGAAAGGCACGATTGAGGAAGTGTTTTTGGGTCTTAACGGTGTTGTTTATATCCGTGAGGACGACAAGGCGGACCGTGCATTAAGTAAGGAGAAAATGATAAATATTCTTCGCCAAGGTGGAAATATGATGTATTTCCCTGAAGGAACATGGAACTTAACGACTAATCTCCCCGTATTGCCGTGTCCCTTTGGAATTATTGAGGTTGCAATGCGTTCAAATGCAATCATACTCCCTATCGGAATACAGCAATATGATAAGGATTTTTATATTGCTGTAGGCGAAAACTTTGATGTCAGCCAATACAGTAACAATAGCGTTGAAGATAAGATTATTGCTGTAAACAACTTGAGGGACCACTTAGCCACTCTCAAATGGGATATTTGGTCATCCATTCCGCAAGAACTATCAGATTCTATTAATCGAGAAACCTTTAACACACAACTATCCGAAAGGTTGCAAGAGTGGCCAGGAATGACATTGGAACAGTTTTTGGACAGTGGATATAAGCCGAAGAATGTAGTGTCCTACAAGCAAGCATTTGCACATCTGGAAAACGTGGTTCCTAACCTAAAAACAGCATTTCTGCTTAATAAGAGATTGAAATAACAAAAAGACTGTTGGACAGTATAAATCTTCCCCTTTTACAAATAATAGCATCGTAATTTGTAAAATAAGGAGATAGATATATATGAAAGCTACTGGTATCGTCCGTCGGGTGGATGACCTCGGGCGTATTGTGATTCCCAAGGAGATTAGAAGAACCCTGAAAATCCGCGAGGGAGATCCGCTGGAGATCTACACGGAAAAGGACGGGGGCGTGATCTTCCGCAAATATTCGCCTATGGGGGATCTGCAGGATTTTGCGGTGCAGATCTGCGAGTCCATCGGTCAGAATACCGGCCATGTGGCGGCAGTGGCAGACCGGGACTCCATCATCGCCCTTGCCGGCGCCCCCAAGCGGGAGCTGGTGGACAAACCCAACTCCCAGGAGCTGGACCGGCTGATGCAGAGCCGGAAAAACTACCGCTACACCCCGGGAGATGTACTCTTAAAAGCCACGGAAAGCTCTGACAAGTATCACCTGGGCGTGGCAGCGCCCATTTTAAGCCAGGGCGACCTCATGGGCTGCGTGATGCTGCTCATGGGGGAAAACGGGGTGGCTATGCAGGAATCCGACCAGCGTCTGGCCCAGACCGTGGCGGGATTCTTGGGAAAACAGATGGAATCTTAATATAAAGGAGTGCCGATGGCACTCCTTTTTGTATTTCGTGAGAGGTGGCGGCGGGGGGCGCGATCATACATGAAAACAGAGTCGCGGTTATCAGCAACTTGCCCAAACTGGAAAAAACTAAGGGTAACAGCACAAAATAATGCGGGAGTGGACATAGTCTACAACAGAGTGCACAAAAAATTGTGCAAACTGACGATATTTAGAGGCAGATTTTGTGATTTTTGTCGTGTTGTAATTGCTTGCCAAATATGCTAAACTTAAGTAGCGGACAAATGGGCAAGTGCCCTCTTTCCCCGTCTATTGTTTCGGGGCGAAAGTCCCGAGTATTGTATTTTATTTAGGAGGAAACCCACATGAAGAAACTGATTGCATTGCTGCTGGCAGTGGTCTGCATCCTCGGCGTGTTCGCAGGCTGCGGCGGCAAGGGCGGCAACGAAGGCTCCAACGATGGAGACGGTGAGAAGGTCACCCTGACCATCGGTCTGCCCATGGACGCGAACGTCCTGGACCTGGACAACAACGCCCTGACCAAGTATCTGGAAGAGAAGACCGGCTACGATCTGAAGTTCCAGGTCTACGCTTCCGGCTCTGAAATCGCCACCAACATCACCACCACCACCCTGGCCGGCAAGGCTCTGCCCGACATTCTGTTCGGCATCGACCTGGGCAGCGGTTCCCTGCGCTCCTTCGGTGAGAACGACTACTTCCTGGATCTGCAGGACTACTTCGCAGACCGCGACGGCGCTTCCAAGATCTTCTGGGATCGTCTGGAAGAGAACCTGGAGCAGTGGGAAATCGATGACATCGTCAATGCCATGACCGTCATCGAGACCGGCGCTATCTACGCTGTGCCTACCCTGGAGACCTCTCCCATCGACATCATGGACTACCAGGTGTGGATCAACCAGACTTGGCTGGACAAGCTGAACCTGAAGATGCCCACCAATGTGGATGAGCTGTACAACGTGCTGGTTGCTTTCAAGAACAACGACTGCAACGGCAACGGCAACAAGAATGACGAGATCCCCCTCAACGGCGCTATGCGCGGCACCCGTGGTTCCGACGTCATCAGCTGGCTGATCAACCAGTACATGTACTTCGATCAGAGAAACCTGTTCAATGTGGATGACAACGGCAAGATCTTCGCCGGCTTCACCACCGACAAGTACCGTGAGGCTATGAAGTTCATCAACAAGCTGATGAAGGAAGGCCTGCTGACCGACACCGCTCTGACCAATGACAATGTTTCTACCAGCATGGTCACCACTCCCGCTGACGGCGTTGCCAAGTGCGGCGTGTTCGTTGGCCACCTGACTCTGCACACCCAGAAGAACAACATGCTCCTGAAGGAGTATGTGCCTCTGAAGCCCATGCAGGGCCAGACCTCCGTTTACAATCCCAACACCAGAAGCATGAACTGCATCATCACCTCCGACTGCAAGAACCCCGATGAGGCATTCAACCTGCTGATGGTCATGCGTGAGGAGGAGACCTCCTACCGCGTCCGTTACGGCGAGTACGGCGTCAACTGGTGCGAGCCCGATGAAGGCGCTATCTCCGACATGGGCCTGCCCTGCACCGTTAAGATCCTGAACGATCCCTTCGGCACGCAGAACACCTGTATGTGGGTTTCCGCCAACGGTACCTTCACCATCAATGCTGAGGGCGAGTCCGCTCAGTACGCAGAAGGCACCACCGAGTGGGAGAAGCTGCGTTCCAAGATGCACGCAGAAAGCCGTGCCAACTTCGACGAGGCTGCAAAGAACAACCCCAAGAACATCTGCCCCTCTCTGAAGTTCACCGAGGCTGAGAAGGAAGAGACCGAGTTCATGCGTACTGAGGTGGGCGACATCTTCACCAAGTACACCAGCGGCTTCTATATCAACCGTTTCGATCCCAATGATGACACTGTCTGGAACAAGTACGTCAAGGAGATCACCGAGGCCGGTCTGAACGACTACATCGCCCTGGCTCAGAAGGCTTACGACCGCCAGATGGCTAACAAGACTGCCGAGTAATTTTGCCGGATCCCGCGTTTGCGGAAATCCCAAATCACTACATATAACCCCCAAGCCGGTTTTGCCGGCTTGGGCGGTTATCGCATAATCTGCAACTACGGTGCACAGTGCATAGCGCGCATAACTACGCGCTGCGGGCTATGCACTGTGCACCAAAGGCAGATTGATCGGGCTGCGGGGCTTTCTATCGCAGACCTCGCAGCTTTAAAATATCTTAGAAAGGGATGAACCTAATGGCAAAAGTGAAAACCGCGACGGTTCAGAGTCTGAGCCGTACCGGCTTCCAGCAGTTCTGCGTCAACTTCATGAAGAACTGGCAGCTCCATCTGATGATCCTGCTGCCCTTCGTGTATATTCTCATCTTCAACTACATCCCCATGCTGCACTTGAAGATGGCATTTATGGACTTTAACCCCAAGATGGGTCTGGAGAACTCCGAGTGGGTGGGTCTTGGCCAGTTTGTGGACTTCTTCAGCTACCACAAGTGGCCCAACCTGATCTACAACACCCTGGCTCTGTCTCTGTACAGCCTGGTTGCCAGCTTCCCCATTCCCATTATCCTGGCGCTGGTGATCCACGTGAACACCTACAAGAGTCTGAAGAAGATCGCCCAGAACATCTCCTACATTCCCCACTTCATTTCCGTGGTTATTATGATCGGTATTCTCAATACCCTTCTGAACCCCATCACCGGTATCCCCAGCGTTATCAGCAACCTGATGGGCGCTGGCTACTTCCGGGATATGCGTTTCGACGTGGACGCATTCCGCCACCTGTACACCTGGTCCGGTGTTTGGCAGGGCATGGGCTGGAGCTCTATCATTTATGTGTCTGCTCTGGCTGCTGTGCCTGATGACCTCCATGAGGCCGCCAAGCTGGATGGCGCTTCCCGTCTGCGCCGTGTTTGGAGCGTGGACCTGCCCACCATTCTGCCCACCATCGCCATCATGCTGATCATGCGTTTTGGCTCCATCATGTCCGTGGGCTACCAGAAGGCATGGCTGATGCGTTCCTCCAGCAACATCGAAACTTCCGAAATCATCTCCACCTACGTGTATCAGCGCGGTCTGACCAAGCAGGAGTACTCCTACGGCTCCGCTGTCGGCCTGATGAACTCTGTGGTGGGTACTTCCATGACCATTCTCGTTAACTGGATCACCAATGTGCTGACCGATAACGAGATGGGCCTGTTCTAAGGGGGAGGGTTACTTATGGCAATGACTGCATACGAAAAGAAAGCCGCTAAGGAAGCCGCCCGCTATACCAAGCGCAAGCAAGCGTACAATGCCATGATGAAGCGCGTCATGGAACTGCGCGCCGCAGGTCACTACAAGGCTGCCACTAAGCTGGAAGCCAAGGCGATCAAGCGCTATTCCAAGATCTCTGAGTCCGCAAGTGACCACATCTTTAACATCATCACCTCCATCGTGCTGATTTTGGTGGCCCTGATCGTGGGCTACCCCGTTCTGTTCGTGTTGTCCGCATCCTTCTCCAGCACCGATGCGCTTCGCGCCGGTCTTGTGAGCCTGCTGCCTGTGGACTTCACCCTGGCTGGTTATGAGTTCATTTTGGACTACCGCATGGTCTGGGTTGGTTACCGCAACTCCATTTTCTACACCGTCACGGGTGTTATCATGACCATGGCTGCCACCATTCTTACGGCCTATCCTCTGTCCAAGCGGACTTATCAGGGCCGTAGCGGCATCATGCTGTACTTCTACATCACCACCCTGTTTGGCGCGGGTCTGATCCCCACCTTCCTGGTGAAGATGAATCTGGGTCTGTTCAACAACATCTGGGCAGTTATGCTCCAGGGTACTGTGGCAGTTTCCCACATCATCATTCTGCGTACCGCATTCCAGAGCTCCATTCCCGGCGAGCTGTTTGACGCCGCAAGAATTGACGGCGCCAATGATTTCCAGAGCCTGTTCCAGATCGCCCTGCCTTTGGCAAAGGCCACTCTGTCCGTGCTGGTTCTGTACATCATCGTGGGCGCATGGAACGAGTACTTCACCTCCATGATCTACCTGCAGGATCAGGAACTGTGGCCTCTGCAGCTGGTGCTGAAGCCCATCATGACTGCTGCCGGCAGCGCCAATATGGACGTTTCCGACATGAGCGCATCCTCCCAGTCTACCGCCGAAGACGGCCTGGATCAGGTGCGTTACGGTCTGATCGTCGTGTCCACCGTGCCTCCTCTGGTTGCATACTTTGTTGTCCAGAAGGCATTTAAGGGCGGCGTTATGGTCGGCTCCGTTAAGGGCTAATTTGATTTTGAAAAAGCACTCTCTTCGGAGAGTGCTTTTTTAATTGAGAATTGAGAATGGAGAATTGCCCGGCAATTACAGAAAGGCTCTTGTTTTTTTTGCCTCTATAGGGTATTATGACCATAGAATATGCCTTTGTGGACTTGATCCTATATGGAATTTGGAGGATACAATGATGGATACATTACTGAAAGTCGGCTACGGCATTGCCGACATTACGCCGGAAAGCCCCATGCCCTTGAGCGGTTACGGCAGTGTGCTCAACCGCATCAGCGAGCAGGTGCGGGACAAGCTGAAGGCTACCTGTATCGCCTTTACAGATCCCGACGGCAATACCGTGCTGCTGTTTTCCACGGACCTCATTCGCGCCGATCCTGTCCTGGCAGACAAGGTCCGGGACGTGCTGTGTGAGGAATATGACCTGCCCCGGGAGAACGTGATGGTGGCCGCCACCCACACCCACTCCGCCCCCGAACTATCTGAGGCGGACTTCCCCGGCATGACTGAGTACCATGAAAAGTATGTGGCGGGCCTCATTAAAGCCGGCCGGAAGGCCATGGATAACCGCTTCCCCGCGGTGGCCTCTGTGGGCTTTACTCCCACGGAGCGGATGAACTTTATCCGCCACTATAAGATCGCCGACGGCTCTTACGCCGGTGCCAACTTCGGCAACTGGGCCCCCGGTGTGGTGGGTCACGCCAGCAATAATGACAGCTGGGTGCAGGTGATCAAGTTTGACCGCATCGGCGCAAAGCCTGTGATCCTGTGCAACTTCCAGGCCCACCCCTGCTTCACCGGCGGTGTGGATAAGAAGGTGGTCTCCGCCGACTATATCGGCGAGCTGCGCAGCTACATCGAGACCAAGTGTGCCGCCAAATTTGCCTTCTTCCAGGGCGCTGCCGGCAACCAGAACGGCATCAGCTTCTATGCCCGGGAGACCCGTACCTATGATGTGGTGGAGTACGCCCATCTGCTGGGCGACTATGTGCTGCGGGCGCTGGAAGCCACCGTGCAGGTGACGGGCACTAAGGTGGAAATGTGCCGCCGCAGCCTGGATCTGCCCCTGGATCATACCGAAGGCACAGAGCTGGTGGAAACCTGCCGGAAGATCTATGATGAGTGGCTGGCCAAGGGCGACCGCAACCACTCCAATCAGCAGGCCCATGAGATCGGCCTCAACAGCATTTATGCCGTCCGGGGCGTTTTGATGCGCCAGGAGCTGCCCGAAAGGGAGCAGATGGATCTGTACGCCTTCCGGGTAGGTGATCTGGCCTTTGCCTGCGCCCCCTATGAGATGTTCGCTGCCAACGGCATGTACATCAAGGAGTCCGCACCCTTCGCGATGACCTTTGTGGTGAGCTGCTGCAACCATGCCCAGGCGTATCTTGCCAGCGAGCTGGCATTCTCCCACGGCTGCTACGAGGTGGATACCCGCCGTTTCCCCAGAGGAACTGCGGAAAAGGCCGCGGAAAACTTCGTGGAAATGCTCAAGAGCCTAAAGTAAGACAAAAGACCACCCTTTTGGGTGGTCTTTTTTGCGAAAAGTCAATGGAATCGAACGCCTCTTCGCTCTGACCAGTAGGTCAGGGCTTTTTTTACGTCCTCTTCCGGGAGCTCGAAAAATTCTGCCAGCTGCCAGGGCTCTGTGTACCCGGCGGCGAAGGCTTCCCGGAAGTCCTCCGGCTTCAAAAAATGCTGGGCCACATACCGGTTTGCCCGGTACTCGCTGCGCTCCCAGGTTTCATAAGGACTGGAAACCTTGTGAAGCGCCCCTGTGGCGGCATGACCCAGCTCGTGGGCGCAGACACCCCGCAAGAGGCGCAGGTTGTTGATCTGCGAAAAGTCCAGAAAGACGGCGTAGTAATTTCCGTCCCGGACGGTGGCTCCCGGCCGGGGGGCGCCGGGGTAGGGGATCACGTCCACACCGTGTTTCCGGCAGTACGCATAAAACTGTCGTAACTCAAACACTTTCTTCATTCTCCCGGGCAGTCCGCCGGGCCCGCATGAGACGCACCATGTCCCGGACCGTGGCTTTCTGCTCCTCTGTAAGTTCCAAAAATTCTCCGTAAAAGGCCACATCCACCTGCTGCAAAAGGTCTTCCTGTCCCAATAAGTAGCCCACACTGACCCCGAAGAATGAGGCAATCTTCTGGGCGGTCTCGGCGCTGACGGACTTTTTCCGGCCCATCTTCAGGTCGGTGATCAGTCCACGGCTCAGACCCAGCTCCTGGCAAAGACGGCCGGGGCGGATGCCTTTGCCGGCGCACAGTTTTTCGATGGTTTCGTACAAATTGGCCATAATTCTACCTCCGTACTTGTGCAAGTACACAAACCCTATGAAATGACAGGATAACCCCTTGACTTGTACACGAGCAAGTACTATCATAAGGGGGAAGAGAGTACTCAGGCGTGTACATTCGACAAGTTATAACACAATAATAGTACATGAGCAAGTACTTGTCAAGACAAAAAGTCGACAAAATTCGACGGCCGGATGCCCGGCCGGGCACTACGGGACTGATAGCTGATCAATTCCGTTAGCACTCCTGACTGCGCCCGGTTCGAGACATTGTCAATTTTATGGGGAGGGCAAATTTAGTGTATGAAATAAACTGTGCAATATTAAGGACTGTTCCGCCGGTGATGCTCCGGCGGCCCTGGGGCAGGGTGGATGTGCAGGCGCTGCCGCCCTATGCCTGGTGCAGCCGGTGCGGCCGGGAGGTGTACCGGGCGGGGATGGAGCTGTGCGGGGAGTGTGGTCACTATGGCTGAGCGGAGAATGTTCCACACGGCGGTGGTGGAAAGCGACGCCTTTCTGGACATGACCCCCGCCGCCCAGGCGCTCTACTTTCACTTAGGCATGAACGCCGACGATGACGGCTTTGTCAACGGCCCCCGGCAGGTGTGCCGCACCTTAGGCGCGCCCATAGAGTGCCTGCAGGAGCTGATCGACGGAAAGTTTTTGCTTTGGTTTGACGGCGTGGCGGTGCTGACCCATTTCCGGCTGGCAAATACCTTGCAAAACGACCGCATCAAGCAGCTGCGCTACCCGGAGATCGCAAAGCAAATTTACATCCAGCCCAACAGAATCTATACATTAGAACCGGGAAAAAGAAAGGACAATCTTTACTATTTACGGACTTTCCAGCTGAGGCAGAAGGGAATACGGTTGGATTCCAGACGGATTCCTAAGGGAAAGGAAGGGAACAGAACAGAAGAGAAAGGAACAGAACATAACAGAATCGAAGGGAAGGGAACGGAAGAGAAGGCCGATTCCGATTGCGTGACCTTGACGGACGATGAGATTGGGAGTCTTTGTAAAATTAAGGGCTTGGAAACGGTTATGAAATACAGCGTGAAGCTGGGAAAGTTTATTAAAGAGCGCGGTGCGAATATCGCGGATCACTACGCCACCATACTCAAGTGGTGGGAAGAAGACGGAGGTACTTACTTATGAACAATCGAATCAGTCCCTGTATGACCTGCACCCGGGTCATAGATCCCCAAAATTGCGAAAATAAAAACTGCCAGGTGTGGCAGCGATGGTTTCTTGCCCGGTGGGAGGCCATGCGCAGAAGTGTGCGGGTGCAGATGGAGGTTGCCCCGCGGGAGAAGGTGGGCGCTTCCATCGGAGGACGGCGGTACGCCGCGCCCCATGTAGTCTATAAATATTTGCACACAGACCCCTGTCACGACTGTGTGTGCAGCAAGGATCTGTGCGGTGAGCCCTGCCCCAGCCGCCGCAGCTGGGAGATGGCAAGGCGAGATGTGTGCTTATGATTGGAAAACCGTGGCGGTGGGGTATCTGGGGGAGTATGAGGCTTTGGAGCGGGCCGTGGCCACCCTTCCCCGGCAGATCGCCCGGTGCCGGGGCACAGGGCCTTATGAGGGTGACGAGCGGCTGGACGGGTTGGTACGCAGGTTTCAGCTGGAGCGGCAGCTGAGGCAGAGCCGGGACGCCCTGGGGCGGCTGAAAAAGGCCCTGGGGGCGCTGACGCCCCAGGAAAAGCTGATACTGGGCCTTTTGTACATCACTCCCGAAAAGGGAAATGTGCAGCGTCTGTGCGGCATTTTGGAGTGCGAGCAGGCCACGGTATACCGCCGCCGGGACAGGGCGCTGAAAAAATTTACCAAGGCCATGTTTGGGAGTTGAGAGTGGAGAGTTGAGAGTGGAGAGTGTATCGTTACCGGGCGCAATCAGGATGCGTCGGTCAACTGACCATCCATCAGGCCTGTAGTGTCGGCGGCGACTCGCCGCTATGTAAGGGCAAGCATCGCTTGCCCCTGCAAGGTTACGATACCGAGCACGATGCAATTGACAATGGACGATTGTCAATGTATCGTTACCGGGCGCAATCAGGATGCGTTGGTTAACTGACCATCCATCAGTCCCGTAGTGTCGGCGCACACTGTGCGCTTACTGCAGGCCCTGCTCGTAAGCCTCGATCATCTTCTTGACCATCTGGCCGCCCACGGAGCCGGCCTCACGGGAAGTCAGGTGACCGTTGTAGCCGTTAGTCAGATTGACGCCCACTTCCTGGGCAGCCTGCATCTTGAAACGGT
>JAZRZT010000170.1:0-15165 GCA_045601475.1 Faecousia sp. | reverse complement strand
ATGGGCATCTGCAGATCGTCATCGGACTGAGCCAGAGCGGCCAGGCGGATGCGGTCGAAGGTGGAAGCAGCGTACTCGTAGCCGTAACCGACTGCTGCGGTACCGATGTCCATCACGATGGCATCAGAAGCAACGTTGGCGTACTTCTTCAGCATGATGTTCAGCTGCTTAGCCAGGTTGATGTCGTCAGCGGTCTCAGCGCCGACCTTCTGGCCGGAAGCCAGAACAACGGAAGCGCCCACGGTCTTGCAGTTTTCCTGCTTGGCGCTCATGCACAGGATGTTCTTGCCGCGCAGTGCGTCAGCAATGGCGCCCAGCAGCTCGCCGTCCTTCTCCAGGTTCTTGCAGCCGACGACCACGATGGGCAGGGTGCAGCTTTCTGCAACAGCAACAGCGTCAGCCACGCACTCGGCGGTGGGACGGTTGTCACCGTTGGGACCAGCGGACTCAAAATGCAGGCACAAAAAGTCGACACCGGGAACGGTCTCGGCCTTCTTGGCGCGCTCTGCCATGGTGGTGCAGCCTGCGTACAGCTCGGTCAGGCCGGGCAGATCCCAGGATGCCATAGCATCGGAGATTTCGATGCCGATCTTCGGTGCATTCTCGATGGCTGCATCGAAGGTGTAGAAGGGCAGCACGCTCTGGCCGCCGATGACGATAGCCTTGTCACCGGTACCCAGGGTCACGGCATTGATCTTGCCGCTGAATGCGCCCGTCTTAGGAACAAAAGACATAATTGTTTCCCCCTTGGTTTTGATTTTTTATAATAATAAATATTATTAACACAACTACTTGTCATTCCGAGGAGTGCCGCAGGCACGACGTGGGAATCCGTTTTCTCTTAGGGTATTACGGATTGCCACGACCAGTTTGCGAACTGGTCTCGCAATGACCTCTTTTTACAGTCCGATGGACTGCAGGAGGCCCTTCAGGGCCTGCTTTACGGGATTGCTGTCGGGAAGCTTTGCGGAAGGCTCGCCGTCGCAATCGCAGCGGTACACACCGTCATCCTGGGGCAGAACGCCCAAAAGCGGAAGATTGTACTTTTCGATCTCGGCTTTCACGCCGTCGTCCAGCACGCCGCCGGGGGCCCGGTTGACGATGAGGCCCAGCTTACCGGGCTTCAGCTCCATCTCGTCGATAGTCTCTTTCACTCTGGCTGCAGCCTGAATGCCGCGGCGGGAGCAGTCGGAGATGAGAAGCATGGTGTCGACCTTGGGCAATGTGCCCCGGGCCACATGCTCCAGACCCGCTTCGTTGTCCATGACAACATACTGATAGTTCCGGGCGTACTTGTCCACCTGGGTCTTCAAAACGCCATTGACGTAGCAATAGCAGCCCTTGCCCTGGGTGCGGCCCATGACTAACATATCAAAATCGTCCTCTTCAATGAGGGCAGAGTTGAACTTGAATTCGGCATACTCCGCCTTGGTCATGCCGGCGGGGACAGTGCCCTTCAGTTCTGCCTGGGCCATTTCCTCACGGATAGCGCCCAGAGAAGTTTCCACCTCTACGCCCAACACTTCATTGAGGTTGGCGTTGGCATCGGCATCCACTACCAGCACAGGGCCCTTGCCCTTGCCGCACAGATAGTCGATGAGCATGCCGCAGGTGGTGGTTTTTCCTACGCCGCCCTTTCCGGCGACGGCAATGGTATGCGGCATAAATCAATATCCTCCTGCTTCTGTCATTCCGAGGGAGCGCAGCGACCGTGGGAATCCGTTCTCCTACTCTAAAATCATCGGATACAGATCTTCCCATTTAGGATTCATCGTTTCAACTAACGCGTTTTTTCGCGCCCGCTTCCAACTCTTGATCTGCTTCTCACGTTCCAGCGCCGCTCTGATATCAGTTGTTTGTTCAAAATACACCAATCTGTTCACATTGTATTTTGCTGTGAAACTGTTTGGGTCTGCATGGGTTTTATGTTCATACACCCTTCTCACCAAATCATTTGTCACACCAGTGTAGATAGCTACATTGGTAGCATTTGCAAGGATATATACATAGTAGGTCATGGAAAGCTCCTTGAGGAACGGATTGCCACGGCTTGCTTTGCAAGCCTCGCAATGACACGGGGTTGCTTCCGGAAAAGGGCATAATCCGCCCATACCCATACAACGATATACTACCACACCGCGCCGCCATTTTCAACCCATAAATTCAACAAATCTCCCGTTTCCTGCCAGGAATATTCCTTAATTTTTCCTAACAAAAAAGACCACCCAAACAGGTGGTCTTCTCTTTTGGAGCGGGATACGGGAGTCGAACCCGCCCAGTCTGCTTGGGAAGCAGAAATTCTACCGATAAACTAATCCCGCGTTGGCGTCATTATACCAAAGCCCTTTGTAGAATGCAAGGGGTTTTTCGCCCCTTGCATTTCTCTATTACTCCGTCTTGAACTTATTAAAGAAGTCATACAGGGGCAAAACCTTCCCGAAAAAGTCCGCCACACGCTCCCCCAATTCCGGGCCAAAGGTGTCCTCGCTGAAAGGCATATCCACCGTGCAGGTGATGCAGCCTTCCCAGGTGTAAGGCCGCTCCAGCTCCGGCACCGGCGCAACTTTCGGCCGCTTGTAGACTTCTGCCGTTATGGGTGCGCCTGTGGCCTTTTCCACAGAGGAAAACAGCTTGGTCACTTCCTCGGTATGGGCCGCCGCATACTGGCGGATCGCCTCCATGGTGGCAGGTCTGGGCCGCCACAGCAAAAAGCCGTAGCTGATGCCCTCCGGGGTGATCTCAAAATAGAGGCAAGGATTCTCGCCCCACCACTGTACGTCTTGACGAATGCAGATCCAAAGACTCTCCTTGTAGGGAAGCGGGTGGTGCAGGCGGCTGTCTCTGTAAATACGGCTGACCTTCAAAAGCTCGCCCGGCTTTTCCACAAAAGGCTGGAATAAATCCTTGCCCAAGGCCTTCATAGGCTCATAGAGGTAGTTTACATAATCTTGCTTGTGTTCCAGAAACCACTCCCGGTTATTGTTCCAGCGGATACCCCAAAGAAAATCCACCGTCTCGGGAGAAAAACCCAAAAACATACCATATCCCTCCTGTCTCTTTTTTCTCAGTATATCACACCTTGGGCGAAAAGCCAACCCTCCGGGATTCCATCGCCTTCTCTTCCTTTCCGTTCCTTTCCTTTCTGTTCTGTTCAGTTCCTTTCCTTTCTTTTCCTTTCCCTTCCTTTCCCTTAGGATTCCATCTGGAATCCAGCGGTCAACCCAAAAAGTGCCTGCCATTGTAGGTGTTTCGAACCGGGCGCAGTCAGGAGTGCTGACGGGCCTGACCATGTGTAGTCCCGTAGTGTCGGCGGCGACTCGCCGCAAAAAAGCACCCCATCGGGGTGCTTTTTCTTATTTCACTGTGCCATCGGGATTAAACAGGGGCAGAGGCTCCAGATAAATAATATCTTCTCTTTCCATGGCATCGCCTTCGGCAAGGACTGCCATTTTGCCCACGATGATGCCGCCGGCTTTCTCCACCAAGGCTTCCACAGCCCGCAGGCTCTCGCCGGTGGAGATCACATCGTCCACAATGAGGATGCGCTTGCCCTTCATCAGCGCCGCGTCGGCGGTGTCCAGGTACAAGGTCTGCTCCTTGGCGGTGGTGATGGATTTCACCGTGACGGAGAACACGCCGGTCATATACAGCTTGGGGGCTTTTCTTGCCAAGAAGTACTTGGCGTCGCCCGCCTGGCGGGCCATCTCATGGGCAAGGGGGATGCCCTTGGCTTCGGCGGTGATGATATAGTCGTACGCCGGGGCTTTTTCCAAAAGTGCCTTGCCGCAAGCCACGGTCAGCTCCTGGTCCCCAAAGACCACGAAACCCGCGATATACAGATCGTCCGTCACTTTACAAATGGGCAGGTCGCGCTTCACGCCGGCCACGGTAATGGGATAAACCATCATTTTACCTCCGCTTTCTTTGCCTTGCGGTCTTTAATAAGCCAAGGCAGATAGGATACGAAATACAAGAATGTAACAGCCGCCGCCATGATGATGATCCGCAGCACAAAGTTGGGGGGCAGGATGTCCAAAATGGAGGGAGTCGCCTCCGGCTTCGCCATAAACAGGTAGTTGGCGCCGGGGCCCAGCATATCGTTGGTAAAGTAAGCGATCACCGCCAGCACCGCCAAGGCGATATAAGACCTTACCGCCGACCTCACCGTAGGCCGCATGCCGTGGACAAAGATCATGTAGAACACGGCGATATAACCTAATGTATGCTCCAACCAGAACTGATAGTAGCGGAAGCGGGTGGGGCCGGTGTAGGTGATCACCGTGGGGGTGATGAGGGCGAAGATAGAGCCGGAGAACAGCCAGAAATAGGCGATATCAAAGAAGCTCTGGGTCTTGCCGATCACCATGTAACTGCAGAGCACCACCGCCCAGCCGCACACGGTGATGGGCAGGTGATCGATGGGGTTGGGATTCAAAGACGGCACACCGATGAGCCGCCAGTAGTAGGACATTTCAGAGAAGATCAGAAGCATCGCCAGCACATAGCGGATAGCCTGCTCATGCTTCCACTGTCTTAAATCGTCTTTCTTCCACCGGATCAGCAGGATGATGCCGATCATAACCAAAATGGGCGCAAGGTGGGCAAATGTGAAATTGTGGAACTCCTCGGTGGCACCGGCACCGAAGAAGTAGGCGAAAAACGCTTTCATCTTTCTCTCTCCTATCTATCTTTATGTAAGCATTATACCACCCCTACCCTCTATTTGCAATGATTTGCTGAAAGGATTTTCAGCAAGAAAAAGCCCTCTCCCACAGGAGAGGGCTTTGTACTGTTAGGTTAGGGCAGAACTCTTTCTGTCATACGGGTACGGAAACCATCCATGGCCCGGCGGAAGCCTTCTGCATACTTGCAGCCGGCCTGCATGCCCCGGAACTCGGACATGATCCGGATAGTGTCGAAGAACCGCTCCTCATCATCCCGCAGGGATGCATAGTTGGCTGCCATCCACGCCTTCTGGCTTTCCATGCAGCCCAGCATCTTCATCTTGGTCTCATAGAAATCGGTGATGTCCACATAGTGAGTGGGCTGGAAATTCATGCCGCACACCGGCTCGAAGTACCAGATGGAGGGGATCACATCATAGGGAGGCTCTTCGGTCTTCAGGTGAGCAATGGGGATCATCACGGCGATGTCGTTAATGATCTTGCTGGTAAGCTCATGGTCGGGATTGTAGTCCTCGGGATTGTGGGTGATGATCACATCTGCCTTGCAGTGACGGACCAGGTTGATGAAGGCCAAACGGACTTCCTTGGTCTCGTAGAACATCTCATCATCGTAATCTAAGCAGATGTACTCTGCGCCGATGATGGCGGCGGAGTTGGCAGCCTCCTGCTTGCGGATGGCGGCGATCTCTTCCATGGTATGGGTAGCAGAGCCGATATTGCCGCTGGTTGCCGTTGCAATATAAACTTTGTGGCCCAGGGATGCGTACTTTGCCAATGTGCCGGCGCACATGGTCTCCACATCATCGGGATGGGCACCGATTGCCAAAATATTCATAGTTACCTCCTATTATACCTTTTCGTGACGGCGTTCCATGTACTTGTCCACAACCACCACAACGCAGAGGATCAGACCCTTGACGAAGGGCTGCAGCATTGCGGGAATATCAAAGAAGGTCATGGCATTGTACACAAGACTCAACAGGATAACGCCCCAGATGGTCTTCATCATACCGCCCTTGCCGCCAGCCATGGAGGTACCGCCCACGATAACCATGGGGATCACGCTCAGCAGGAAGTCCTTGCCGATATTGCCGTTGGCGGAGAAGGTTCTGGTCATCAGCGCCACACCGGCCACGCCTGCAAAGAAGCCCTGCAGGATATAGGCGCTCCAGATATAGCGGTTTGCCTTGATACCCAGGTTGTCCGCGGTGTTGATATTACCGCCCACCAGGTACAGGTTTCTGCCGAACTGGGTCCTGCGCAGGACAAATTCTGCCAAAAGCGCCATAACGATAAACAACACAAAGGACAGGGGGATCATATCCAGCAGCTTGACCGCATAGATACTTTTCAGCACAGGATGGCTGATGGCCACGGGGGTGGAATTGGTGATGGTCAGGGCAATACCGCGGTAGATCAGCTGCATCGTCATGGTGACGATAAAGGGAGACAGGCGGAAATTTGCCACAAAGAAGCCGGTGAGCGTACCGCAGGCACAACCCAGCAACAATGCCACCACCAGCGCCACGCCGAAGTTCACATCTGCCTTGAGCATCATCATGAACACACAGGCGCTCAGAGAAATGACAGAGTTGAAGGAAATGTCCAGCTGGCCCACCAACAGAATGAAGGTGAAGCCCAAAGCCGCGATGCCGCTACTGGCCGCGGAGTCCACCACGGAGTAGATATTGAAGGGCGCGGCAAATCTGGGGAACATGGAGCTCATGACCACAAACAGCAAGATCGCCAGCAGAGGGATTCGGTAATCCGTCACCAACTTCTTGCCCACACGCAGGGATGTTTGACCTAACTTGTTTGGGGAATGATTTACAGAAGTCACATTTTTCATACGGATCACCTCTTCTTAAAGCGGTCCAGGTTGATGGCCAGCAGCAAAATAGCACCCTGAATGATATACTGCGCCTCGGTGGCAATGCCGGCCAGCTGCAGGATGTTGGTAATCAGGCCGAAGGTAACAGCACCGATAAATACCTGAGTCATACCGCCGTGGCCACCATACAGGGCATTGCCGCCGATGATAGAGATGACCGCGCCGTTGAAGTCGCCGCCCACACCGGAACCGTCGTTGGCGCTGTTGAAGCGGGCCGCAAAAATCACCGCTGCCAGGCCGCAGACCATACCCGCAATGGTGTAAGCAATGACCTTGATGTTACCGGCATTGATGCCTGCCAGGAAGGCAGACTTCTTGTTGGCGCCGGTGAGCAGCATCTTTCTGCCAAAGGTAGTTTTCTTGATAATGATCTGTAGGACCACCATCACCGCGATCCAGATCAACGCGCACATGGGGAAACCCAACACATTGCCCTGTCCCAGGAAGCGGAACCAATCCTGGCTCTCGGGGATCTGGACACGGATGATCTCACTGCCGTTGCAGTAATACTTTGCCAAGGCCTGGGCCATCATACCGGTGGCCAGGGTGATCATAAAGCCTTCGCCGGAGCCGCCGCGGGTGATCTTCATCAAAATACCGTTGACAAGGCCCATGAGCGCGCCAACTGCCAGCGCCACAAGGATAGCGACGATGCCGCCGTGGGTTTTTTCAAAACCAATGCACAGCACGGCGCACAGGGCCATGTTGTGACCGATGGAAAGATCAAAGCCATTGACCAAGAGGGTCATGGTACAGGCAACTGCCAGCAGGCCGTTGACGGTGATCTGCCGCAAAACGTTTGCCAGGTTGCTGCCCTGGAAGAAGTTCTTGGATGTTACTGCGCCCACAAGGATCAGAAGGAGCATCAGCAAAATATTGGTGTTATTCAGCGCCCATTCGCCGGCTCTTTTGGGAGTCAGGCGCTCACCTTGTTTTAAATTCATAGCGTCCCCTCCTTCTTACAGCGCATAGCGCATCACTTCCACGGCGTTGATCTGATCGCCGGTCAGTTCCGCAACAATGGCATCATCCTTCATAACCAGCACACGGTCGCTCATACCCAGAACCTCAGGAAGTTCGGAGGAAATGAGGATCACAGCCTTGCCCTGACCTACCAGCTCATTGATGATCTCGTAGATCTCCCGCTTGGCGCCCACGTCGATACCACGGGTAGGCTCATCCATAATAAGAATGTCGGGCGCGGAGTTCAGCCACTTACTGACGACCACCTTCTGCTGGTTGCCGCCGGAGAGGTTGCCCACCTTCTGCTCCCGGTGCGGGGTCTTGATGCGGGTTCTGGCGATGTACTCGTCGGCAATGGCATTTTCTGTTTTCTTGTTAGTCAGCAAACCCTTCTTCACAGAGCCCAGATTGGCCGCCACGATGTTGGCCTTCACGGAGAAGTCCAAGGTCAGGCCCTCCGCTTTGCGGTCTTCCGTCAGGAAGGCAACGCCGTGCTTCTTGGCATGGGAGGGTTTGCGGATCTTTACCTTTTCGCCGTGGATATAGACATCCATCTTGTTGATGTAGTCCACGCCGAAGATAGCGCGCATGATCTCGGTACGGCCTGCTCCCACCAGGCCGGCAATGCCCAGCACCTCGCCTCTGTGGAGGCTGAAGCTGACATCCTGCCGACGGTCCTTGCGGCACAGATTCTCCACCCGGAGGACTTCTTCACCGATCTGTACATTACGGGAAGGATACGCGCTGTCCAGCTCACGGCCAACCATCATTTCCACCAGCTCGTCGGAGGTAACTTCCGCCACCTTCCGGGTGCCGATGATCTGACCGTCACGCATAACCGTCACGCTCTCGCAAATCTCAAAGATCTCCTCCATACGGTGGGAAATATATATGACAGCGATGCCCTGTTCCTTCAGCTCACGGATGATCTGGAACAACGCATCCAATTCTTTTTTGGTTAAGGTAGCGGAGGGTTCGTCCATAAGGATGATCCGGGCATCCCGGTTCAGCGCCTTGGCGATCTCCACCATCTGCTTGCCCGCAACTGTCAGGCTGCCCACCAAGGTGGTAGGCGCAATATCGAAGCCCACACGTTCCAGCAATACCTTTGCCTTTTCGTGGAGCTTCTTCCAGTTGACAAAGCCAAATTTGCCGCCCAAACGGCCGGCGAAAATGTTTTCTGTTATGGAAAGCTCATCCACCAGGTTTAGTTCCTGGAAAATGATCGTAATGCCATGGGCATCTGCCACCTGAGGATTGGTAATGTCCACAGGCACGCCATCGATCAAGATCTCACCGGCATCTTTTTTGTAGTTGCCGTTGAGGATTTTCATAAGGGTGGACTTGCCGGCACCGTTTTCGCCCACCAGGGCACGGATCTCACCGGCTTCCACGGTAAAACCTACATTGTCCAACGCCTTTACACCGGGGAATTCTTTACTGATACCCCGCATTTCAAAGAAAGTTGCCATAGTCATATCCCCTCTTTCAAAAAGCCGGGTGCTTTCACACCCGGCTTCTGATGCTTAGGTTTTTTCTGTAAAAAGAGATCTTTTCAAGAATTAGTCGTGATCGGTGGTACGGCAGTTCTCCTTGGTGACCAGGTCCATGCCAACATAGCTGACGCGATCCTGTGCGGTGCCGTCAACATGATTCTTGATCATGTCCAGAGCAGCGATGGAGAAGTTACCGGCGGGGTAAGCGATGGTGAACATAAACTTGTCGGACTCGATGTACTCAATGGACCAGCCGTAGAAGCCCTGAGAAGCGATCTTGCAGGTATCCTGCTTGCCGGCTGCTTCGATTGCGTTCCAAACGCCCTTGGACATGCCGTCGTCCTGCACCAGGAATGCGGTCAGGTCGGGGTTAGCAGTCAGGATGTTCTCAGCAGCGGTCTGTGCCTTCTGGGTATCCCAATCGCAGTACTCGGTAGCAACGACTTCGATGCCGGGGTACTTATCCAGAACTTCCATGAAGCCAGCGGTACGCTTCATAGCGTTGTCAGCGCCGGTCAGGCCAGCGATGATAGCGACCTTACCGGTCTCGCCGTTAGCCTTGATGTACTCTTCTGCCTGGAGCTTGCCAGCACCCTTCTGGTCGAACAGGTTCTGGTAGATCTTGTCGCCGGGAACCTGATCTTCGGTGAAGCCATAGTGGTCAACAACGATCACGCCTGCGTCAGCAGCTTCGCCAATAACGGGAGCCAGAGCAGCCATGTCAACGGCCTGGATGGTCAGAGCGTCGAAGCCCTGGTTGATGATGGAACGGACGTGGTCGATCTGAGTGTTAGCGTCCTGCTTTGCATCAAAGATCTGGTACTCCCAGCCCCATGCGTCGCACTTCTCGATAACCTTCTTCTCGTAGTTCTTGTTCCACTCGTTGTACTCAGCCAAAACGATAGCAACCTTGAACTTGCCGTCATCCTTGGCGCCTGCGCCGCCGCAAGCGATCAGGCCGGCGGTCATAACCAGAACCAGCAACAGTGCAATAATCTTTTTCATGTTTCTAACCTCCTAAAATTGTCTATCAAACGGTATTCCGTTCAATACAGGTTTATGCGAAAAGCTTTTTCGCTTTTCAATTTGTGCGCAGGGTAACTACAGCTGTCCACTGCACACGACAATCATACTCCCTTTTTCTTCACTTTTCAATTGCCTTAGTCAACAAAAAAATCGTCTTTTTTTTATGAAAAATGACAAGCGCAGCCCCGTCGGAGCCGCACTATCTTTGGACAACTCGTATCAAAAAAGAAGCACCCGCCGCAGCAGGTGCTTTTATCTATTTCTTTTGAGACAGTATTTTGTACAGTCGGTCAGCGGCGGACCGCACATCTCCATCGGGAATGTGGAGCACACTGCCAAGCAGGCCCCTCTCGTGGGGTTTGGTCAGACGGGTCATGCCGTTTTTCAGGCCGGCCTTCATCTGTTCGTCCTCCTCAAGGCCCAGAGAATACCGCAGGATATTCATCAGGGCGGGAGATACCAACCGTCCGCTTTTTCCGGGAGGAGGCAATTCCTCTACCATTTGTTCCGGGGTCTTGAGCTCCGGCACCACAGCATCATCCTGCTCCAAAAGGGCATGCCAGTCCGGCTCTTCCTCTTCTTCGGGAATTTCCTCAGCCTCCGGTGCTTCTTCGGGCGCTTCCTCTGCTTCCGGCTCTTGCTTTTCCTCTTCTTCGAAAGATACTTCTTCCTCCGGCTCTGCTGCAATCGGCGGGCAGGTGTTGATCACCAGCTGGCCCAGACCGATAAAGTGGATACCCACAAAATATAAGATCCAGTCGCACACACCTAAGACCAGCACCAAATAACTTCCGGCCAGGAGGAAATTCACCATGCCGATGGTGCCGCTGAGTTTTAAATAGGCCACGATATTCCCGCTTCCGAAGGCCAACAGGCCCACAACACACAACACAATCAGGCCCACTGCCGCCGGGATCAGCCACAGAAACCACTTGCTGTAGCGCACAAGACACTTTCCCGTGCCCAGCACCTTTTTCCCGTTTTCCCAATCCATGGCAACGCCCCCTTTATTTCTGTAAGATTATTGTAGCGATTCGGACAAACCCTGTCAACATAATATTACGGGGACGGCCGGCTGCCGTCCCCGTATCATTAATAGATAGCTAAAATAACTGTGTAATACAGCTGCAAAAAGACTGCCTTCTTTTTTAGCTTTTTCTGCGCCGAGCACAGCGCCATATCCATCACGGAAAGTTCTTCGTCCGTCATGGCATACTGGCTGTACTTGGCCTTTTGGGCAAGGACCAGGCAGTCTTCCGCCGGGTCTTCCTTCAAAAGACGGCAGATCCGCTCCAATGCCACCCATCGGGCAAGGGTCTGCCGGTTGGTGTCGCCGGCGCCAAGCCGCTTGTTCAAGATACTTACCCGCAACCGCCACTGGAAGATCACCAAAAGCACAAACCCTGCCAGCACTACCGCCCACCAAAGGCTGGGAGTAGCTTCTTTTTGCAGTTGAGGCTTCCCGGGGTCTGCGCCACCCATGTTGGATACAGGTGCGGTGGTTTCCACAGGCTCTGTCTCGGTAGGCTCAGTGGGAGTTTCCGTGCTTCCCGCCGGGGTGGCCTCCAGCACCGTCCAGCCAAAGCCGGGCAGATAGTACTCCACCCAGGCATGGGCGTCGGAGTCCAGCACCTTCACTTCCTCTCCCGCCTTGGTCTGTACCAGATAGCCGGTAACATACCGGCAGGGGATCCCCGCCGCCCGCAGCAGCACCGCGGCGGTGGTGGCGTAGTGGATGCAGTAGCCGGTATCCGACTCCTCCAAAAACCACCGGGCAAAATCTTTTTCTCCCATAGGCATCCGCGCGGTATCCAGATTATAGGCGGGGGAATTTTCCACATGCCGCTCAATCGCCTTGGCGATATGGTACTGGCTTTTGATTCCCCCGGTAATATCCTGCACGGTCTGCCGGGCCCAGCGGTGGGTACTGTCGGGAAGGGTCAGCAGGCTTCCGGTCTCCAAAGCAAACATGTGCTCCATATCCTCATTGGGATACATCTTTGCAAATTCCGCTTCGCTGGGCATCCGGGAACAGGTCACGGAATAGCCGGTAAGTTTATACTCGTTTTTCTTTCCGGCGGGATAATTCGTCATATCCATGCTGGTGGTGTAATAGGGCAGATACATCATGGCATGGGCGTAGCGGGTAGAGATCTCCACCTCGCCCAAGGATTCCAGCTGGTCCTTATAGGGCCAGATAAGTCCCGCCCGGTCGCCGCTGTCTGTCCAGCTTCTGCCGTCATAGGTGTCCAGCGCCCGGCTGCGCAGGTACAGCACGCCGTCGGTGGGAGATTTTACGGTAAGATATTCCGTATCCAAATAAGATTGCTTACCCACCAGGCTCAGATCCACAGAGCCCACGGTGTTCACGCCGTCGGAGAAGACCTCGCCGGTGAGCTTTTCCCAAATCTCGTCCAGGCGCAATGTCTGCACGATGGCCTTGGTCCAGGCCTTGGCCCGGACATCTCCGTTATAGCCGTTTTTCGGCACAAAGGCGAACAGCAGCAGCACACACAAAAACACCGGCACCAAAGCGGCCGCTGTGAGCTTTCTGCCCTCCGGCTCGTTCTCCAATCGCAGGGCGCCGGGGATCAGCAGCATCGCCCCGGCAAAAAACACGCAAAATACCCACGCCGTGTCCGGCACTTTGTCCGTGACCACGAAACAAAGGCTTAACATCATGCAGGAAACCAACAGGGCGGGGATCACGCTCTCTCCCCGGCACAGACTCCAGCCGGCGCACAGGGACAGTAGGCTTCCCAAAAGGGTCAATATTACCGGAATTTCCGCAATGTGTTCTTCGATAGGCACATCGGTCCACCGCAGAACGGGCCAGCCGTAGCCTTTGCTGTAGACCTCCGTAAGGCTGTAAGCAAGCCCCTCGGCGCTCTCCAAAAGCACGCCGTCAAAGGCAAGCCAAGCCGCAACCGCCACCCAAAGGAGCACGGGAACGACCGACCAGCCCTTTGCAAAAAACAGGCTGGAAACAAAGGCCGTCACCAGGCAGAAAAAGCCCACGGACCACAAACTGACGCGAAAATCAAAGGCCGTGACCAAACAGCCAATGACCGCCAATCCCAACAGGCCGCCAAGCACCGTGCCGACGGCCACATCAAAGAGCTTCTTATGCTTCATCGGCTTGCCCTCCGATGACACATACCCAGGAGAGCTCTTCGCCCTCCGGCAGCCATTCCCCCTGGGTGCAAGGGCCTGCAAGGACCGCGCGCAGGGCTGTATCCCGGCTCTTTTTATCCGTTACAGGCAAGGTCAGAACACCGGCTCCCGTGCGGCACAGGATGGAAAACTCCGTCTGCTGCTCCAAAAGCCGGCGGCTCAAAAATTCCAGCCGGCCTAACTTTCGGTCTAACTCTTCGGGAGTGCCGGAGAGTGTCAAAACCAGCAAGACCTCTTCCTGCACCGGCACGATGGGCTCTCTGTAAATGAGCTTTCCCACCTTCGCCGCCATCTTCCAATGGATGAGTCGGGGGTTGTCGCCCTCCCGGTAGGGGCGCAGGTCGTGGTTTTCGGAAAAACCGCCCCCGGCCTTGGGGATCCACCGGGTCACCAATTGCTGCTGCGCCGGGGTAGGCTGGGCAGCGGGCACCGCCTTGGGCAGCACCAGCAGGTCGTAAGTTTCTTCGCTTTTAAGTTTCCGGGAAAAGAGTCCCAGGTAATCATAGACTTTTAAGGATTTAAAGCCCACGGTCACAAGGCCGCAGTGCTCCACCGGCACATACTCCCCGGGCTCGCCCACATACACTTCCCCGGTAAGGGCGTTTGTCAGACGAATCTGCGCCTGAACAGGGGGCTGAGGGAATCGGCTTTTCAGCGTCAGCGCCGTTTTCGCCGGCACACCGGCCCGCACCTGCTCCGGCAGGCGAAGCTGCGCCTTTGCCGTGAGCATAGCCGGCAGACTTAGCGCCAGGCTCAGCACGGGCAGCCACAGCACGCCCAAAAACAAAAGCCAGGAAAACCACTGCCGGTACACAAGATAAAACACCAATGTCAACACCAACGTGAAGACATAGGTCACCCGCCGGCCGGTCATTGGAGCTTGGGGGCGGGGATCGTCTCCAGGATGCCCCGGAGCACATCCTCTGCCGTTTCACCTCGGCTTTGGGCCACATGGCTGAGGGTCAGCCGGTGGGCCACGGTGCTGCAGAATACCTCCTGCACATCGGAAGGCAGGATATAATTTCTGCCCCGCAGCTGGGCCACAGCCTTGGCCATGGACAGCACGGACAGCGTAGCGCGGGGACTTGCGCCTCTGAGAAGACTTTCGCTCCGCCGGGTGGCACCGATGAGAGCCACGGCGTAGTCGATCACAATGTCGGAGACATAGGTGTTGGCCACAATATGGCGCATCTCCTCCAATTCCCCGGCGGTGACCACACAGGAAACCTCCGCCATGGGATTTTTGCCCTGACGGTCACGGGCCATAGCCGCCTCGTCCTTGGGGTCGGGATAGCCCAGGCTCAGCCGCACGGTAAAACGGTCCAGCTGGCTGTCCGGCAGAAGCTGGGTGCCGGCGGCGCCGGTGGGGTTCTGGGTGGCCAGGACGATAAAGGGGGCGGGAAGCCGGTGGCTTACGCCGTCCACGGTGACCTGGTTTTCTTCCATAGCCTCCAAAAGGGCAGACTGGGTCCGGGAGGTGGCCCGGTTCAGCTCGTCCGCCAAAAACAGATTGCAAAGAATCGCGCCGGGGCGGTAGGTCATATTTCCCGCCGTGTCTGGCACGCTGTAGCCGGTGATATCCGAAGGCAGCACATCGGGGTTAAACTGGACGCGGTTATGCTCCAGTCCCAAGGCCTTGGAAAAGGCCAATGCCATAGTGGTCTTGCCCACGCCGGGAATATCTTCCATCAGGATGTGGCCGCCGCACAAAATGGCCGCCAGGACCCAGATGAGCACATCGTCCTTGCCTACCACTGCCTTGCGCACTTGCTGCAAAATGCTTTGTGCTTTGCCGATAACTTCCTTTTGTTCCATAAGTTCTCCTCCCTGGGGGTCACATGAGGTAATTTGTTCTTCCTGCTTCCTTGCCGTCTTGGATGTACACCCGCTCCACACGGCGGGAGATGTCGCACACCTGCTCATAGTTGAA
>JAZRZT010000169.1:0-5588 GCA_045601475.1 Faecousia sp. | reverse complement strand
GCTTCCATGGAGGTGACCACAGCGTCCATTACGCCGGTGTGACCCACCATGTCGCCGTTGGGGTAGTTGCAGCGCAGGAACTGATACTTGCCGGACTCCATAGCCTCGATCATGGCGGCGGTGACTTCTCTGCACTTCATGGCAGGTGCCTGCTCGAAGGGGATCACATCAGAGGGGATCTCCAGATAGTCTTCCAGGCTTTCGTCCACCTTGCCGGAGCGGTTGCCGTTCCAGAAATAGGTGACGTGGCCGTACTTCTGGGTCTCGGAGCAGGCAAACTCGTGGACACCGGCCTTGCACAGCACCTCGGTCAGGGTGTTCTGAATGACGGGGGGCTGCACCAGGTAGTTTTCAGGGATGTTCAGGTCGCCGTCGTACTGGAGCATACCGGCAAACTTCACGCCCTGGTAATCGCCACGGTCAAACTTATCAAAGTCCTTGCGGTCGAAGGCCAGGGAGATCTCCTGGGCGCGGTCGCCGCGGAAGTTGAAGAGGATCACGCTGTCGCCGTTTGCGATCTTAGCCACAGGCTCGCCGTTACGGGCAACCACGAAGGCGGGCAGATCCTGGTCGATGCAGCCGGTCTCGGCACGGTAAGTTTCAATCGCCTCAGCAGCAGATGCGAACATGCGGCCCTGGCCCTGCACATGGGTGCGCCAGCCGGCTTCCACCATGCCCCAGTTGGCCTCGTAACGGTCCATAGTCACCTGCATACGGCCGCCGCCGGAGGCGATGGCGTAGTCAAAGCCCTCTTCGTTCAGCTCAGAGAGTACTGCTTCCAGCTGGCCCACATACTCCAAAGCGGAGGTGGCAGGCACATCACGGCCATCCAGCAGGATGTGGCAGTAAGCCTTCTTCACGCCGGCGGCCTTGGCGGCCTTCAGAAGGGCGATCAAGTGAGAGATATTGGAGTGGACATTGCCGTCAGACAAAAGGCCGATAAAATGCATAGCCTTGCCATCTTTGGCGTTGGCAACCAGATCCTGCCACACGTTGGATGCAAACAGCGCGCCGTTTTCGATAGACTCACCTACCAGCTTGGCACCCTGGGAGTACACCTGGCCGCAGCCAAGGGCGTTGTGACCCACCTCGGAGTTGCCCATATCCTCATCGGAGGGCAGACCGACGGCAGTGCCGTGAGCTTTCAGGTAAGTATGGGGGCAGGTAGCCAGAAGATTGTCCAAAGTGGGGGTCTTGGCAACCGCAACAGCATCGCCGCTGCCGCCGTCACCCTTGCCCACACCGTCCATAACAACTAAAACAATAGGCTTTTCCATTTGAAGATTCCTCCAAGAATCATAATATGTTTGTAAATACGCATGGTTATAGCTATACTATTTTACACTATTATTAAGGAATATACAACCTTTTTTTCACAAAAACCATTGCCCCGACAGGAGAAAACCTCCCATCGGGGCAATTTTTTCAATTCATCGTACCTTTTGCCCGTTCAAAAAGACCTTTGATGCGGCGGCGGAGGGCTTCACCCTCGGGTGTTTGGGCTGTGCCTTCCGTTTCGATCCAATCGCGGGATGCTTGCTGCGCCTGCTTTAAAGTGTTCAGATCACAGCTTAAATTGGCCACCCGGAACACCGGCAATCCCGACTGCCGGGAGCCGAAGAAATCGCCGGGGCCACGAAGCTTCAGATCCTCTTCCGCGATCTTGAAACCGTCGGTGGTGGAACATAAGGCTTTTAGTCTTGCCTTGGTCTCGGGATTTTTCGTATGAGAGGTGAGGATGCAGTAGCTTTTCGCGCTTCCTCTGCCCACACGGCCCCGCAGCTGATGGAGCTGAGAAAGGCCAAAACGGTCCGCATCCTCAATGACCATGAGCGTGGCGTTGGGCACATCCACACCCACCTCGATGACCGTGGTGGCGACCAGCACATCCGCCTCACCCCGGGCAAAGGATGCCATCACAGCTTCCTTTTCCGCGCCTTTCATCTGGCCGTGGAGAAGCGCCACTTTCAGATCGGGGAACACGGTCTGCTGCAGAGTCTGCGCCCAAACCGTGGCGGCCTTCAAGTCCAGATCTCCGTTTTCTTCCACCGCAGGACACACCACAAAGCACTGGTGACCTTCGGCTACCTGCTTGCGGATAAAGGCATTGATCCGGGCCCGGTAGCTCTCGCCCACCAGGAAGCTGTCCACAGTCTGCCGACCGGGGGGCAGTTCGTCTAAGATGGATACCTCCAGGTCGCCGTACATGAGGAGCGCCAGTGTGCGGGGTATGGGGGTTGCGGACATCACGAGCAGATGGGGGTCTGCGCCCTTGGCAGAAAGCGCCGACCGCTGGGCCACGCCGAAACGGTGCTGCTCGTCGGCGATCACGAGGCTTAAGTCTTGGAACACGGAACTCCCAGACACCAGAGCATGAGTGCCTACCACCAGGTCGGTCTCGCCCGCCTCCATAGCGGCACGGACTTCTTTTTTCTGTTTCTGCGTCAGGCCGCCGGTGAGCAGGCTGACACGAACACCCAAGGGCGTTAAAAGCTTTGTAAGAGAAGCAAAATGCTGCTCCGCCAGAATTTCCGTAGGGGCCATCAGCGCCGCCTGGTGGCCGTTTTTCACGGCTAAGTACGCCGCGGCGGCTGCCACCATAGTCTTGCCGCTGCCCACATCGCCCTGGACCAGGCGGTTCATGGGCGCGCCGGAACAAAGGTCTTTCACGATCTCGGCGATGGCCCGGTTTTGAGCCCCGGTGAGGGCAAAGGGCAGCGCCTTTGTAAAGTCCTTAAGGTCGATATTCTTATAGGGAACGGCGGTCTTTTGCGCCCGGGATGCCCGCATGAGAGAAAGTCCTGCGGAGAATACGAAAAACTCTTCAAAAATCAACCGCTTTTTGGCCATTTGCGCCTCCTCCATGGAGGAGGGCTCATGGATGGCATAGTAAGCCCGCTCCGCCGGCAAAATGCCGTACCGCTCCCGCACAGAGGCCGGTAAGATCTCCGCCGGTACATCACAGATGGCCAATGCCTGCTGCACCGCCCTAAGCATGGCGGCGTTGGAAAGGCCTGCGGTGAGGGGGTAGATGGGCAGGATCCTGCGGGTCGTTACCGGGGTGCTGTCCAGTTCCTCAAACACAGGGGAGGTCATGCTATAGCCGATGAAGTCCCCGGATACCGCGCCGTAGAAGATATACTCCTTGCCGTACTGGAGCTTGTCGGTGGTGAATTTCTGATTAAAGAAGGTGAGATTCAGCCGTCCCGTAAAGTCCGCCACCTGCACCTTGGTCACGTCCAACCCCTTGCGGACATGGTGGGTGCGGGGGGTGTTCATGACCATGGCTTTGAAGCAGGCGGGCACATCCGGCTCCAGCTTATCGATGGTCACAAGGCGGGTGCGGTCCTCATAGCCTCTGGGAAAATGGCAGATTAGATCTTCCAGGGTATAGATGTTCAGCTGCGCAAATTGCTTGGCCTTAGTCGGGCCCACGCCTTTTAAGATGGTTACAGGGTCACTGAGTCTTGCCACGGTCTCACCCCTTTCGCAGATTTCTATAAACCGATTATACCATACGAATTGAGAATTGAGAATGGAGAATTGAGAATTTTTTCAGTGCACAGTGCAGAGTGCATAGTGCACAGTTATTTTCAACCAAGCACCCAGGTTGCGATTTTCTCAATTCCAACTTACTGCCGGCAGCGAGAGATTTTGGCGTAAATAAAACAGCCTAGCCGCAGCTGTACTTTGTGTACTGCAAGGCGAAGGCTGTGCATAGTTGCGGCAAAAGATCCGTTGCCGGAGTATGAAAAAACGCCCGGGCGCTTAGTCAGCACCGGGCGATATTTTCAGAGAAACCTTATTAGGCCAGCTTGTTCAGCTGCAGGGTCATGCTGCTCTTCTTGCGGGCAGCAGTATTCTTGTGCAGAATACCCTTGGTGACAGCCTTATCCACGACAACGATAGCATCCTTGTATGCAGCCTCGGCAGCGGTACGGTCGCCGGCAGCCAGAGCAGCCTCATACTTCTTCAGGGTGGTCTTCATGGCGGACTTGTCAGCCTTGTTCTTCTCGTAAGCGATCTTGGAACGGATGACATCCTTCTTAGAGGACTTAATGTTGGGCATGTATTACACCTCCTGTTGCATTTATAGTTCACGCAGTTACCAATTATAGCTCTCTTTTTCCATAAAATCAATACCTTTTTTTACTTTTTTTCAAACATTTCCGTATCATAGGGGTTTTGTTTCCCCCGCGCGGCATTTCCTTTTGTGGAAAAGCTTGTGGAAAAGTGCTGTCAAGACCCATTTTTCCGCCCCAAAAATGCGCTATGGTCAACATTTTGCACGAAGGAAAAGTGGGAAATTTGTCAGAAGGCGTCGAAAAGACTTATGTAAACTAAAATGCATAGGAATTTTGGTTGCGCCCAATCCACTCTCACTGTGGAAAACCCTGTGGATAATGGGGAAAACTTCGGCCAATCAAGGGCCTGTTTCCAAGAAATGCCGTTATGCACCCTGATTTTCGGTGTATAAACCTGTGTATACTGGGGATTATTTGAAACCGTTTTTCGTGTTATGTATCCGTTGTAAGCAACCTGTTTTTTCATCCGATTTTCCGGGAAAAGTTGGCAATTTGTCTGTCCGAGGGACTTTAAATCGGTCTTTGCAATCTTTTTCAAAAAAATTTTTGTGAATTCTGCACAAATCGCCTTGGTATGATTTCCCGGCGGCGGGAAATACTTTTCCTATCAGGCTATGCAGGAGGATGAACATGCAGGGAAAAGTAGAGATCTGCGGTGTGAATACCGCCCGGCTGAACGTTCTGACCCAGGTAGAGATGGATACCCTTTTGCGCCGGGCCAAGGAGGGCGACACCGCCGCCCGGGAAAAACTCATTGAAGGCAATCTGCGACTGGTGCTGTCCGTGATCCAGCGCTTTGACAAGCGGGGAGAAAGCCCTGATGACCTGTTCCAGGTAGGTTGCATTGGTCTGATCAAGGCCATTCAAAACTTCGACCCTTCCAAGCAGGTAAAATTTTCCACCTACGGCGTGCCCATGATCGCCGGAGAAGTCCGCAGGTATCTGCGAGACAATTCCGCCATCCGGGTATCCCGGTCCATCCGGGATGTGGCCTACCGGGTGCTCCAGTGCAAAGAGGCCATGATCTCCCGGCTGGGAAGAGAGCCTTCCCTGGAGGAAATCGCCAAGGAACTGGACCTGCCCACAGAGGATGTAAATGAGGCGCTGGACGCCGTGTGCGCCCCCATCAGTCTCCACGACCCGGTGTATGCCGACGGGGGTGATCCCTTAACGGTGATGGACCAGGTAAGAGACTCCAAAAACACCGAGGAGGGCTGGATGGAACACATCGCCCTGCAGGGAGCATTCAAAAACTTAGGCAAGCGGGAAAAGCAGATCCTCTCTCTGCGCTTCTACGACGGCAAAACGCAGATGGAGGTGGCCAACTTGGTGGGCATTTCCCAGGCCCAGGTATCCCGGCTGGAAAAGGGCGCCATCGCTTCCATGCGAAAGGCCATCAGTGTTTCCCAATAAAAACACACTGTCATGAAGCGCCGATGTCATTGCGAGGAGCGAAGCGACGTGGCAATCCGTAATACCCTTGGGGAAGCGGATTCTCACGCC
>JAZRZT010000168.1:0-2563 GCA_045601475.1 Faecousia sp. | reverse complement strand
GACGGTCTGCGGGCCGGCGAAAAGGCCACCACTTCCGCCGTCAACCCCGAGGGTTGGGCAACTGTCATCGAGCCTGTTCTGGCCGCCGGGCAGGATGCTCTGGTGCTGGCATTTTCCTCCGGGCTTTCCGGTACTTACCAGTCCGCTGTGATCGCCGCCGAAGAACTGGCAGAAAAATACCCCGATCGTAAGATCCGGGTGGTGGACACTCTGTGCGCTTCCTTGGGCCAGGGTCTTTTGGTGTGGTATGCCTGCAAGAAGCGGGACGAGGGCCTGTCCTTCGACGACCTTGCTGACTGGGTGGAAAACAACAAGCTGCACCTCTGCCACTGGTTTACCGTAGATGATCTCATGTATCTGAAGCGGGGCGGCCGTGTCAGCGCAGCCACCGCATTGGTGGGCACCATGCTGCAGATCAAGCCCGTACTCCATGTGGACGACGAAGGTCACCTTATCAACGTGGCGAAGGCCCGCGGCCGCAAGGCTTCCATTGAGGCTTTGGCAAAGAAAATGGGCGAGACCGCCCTGCCCGGCGCGAACGACACCGTGTTCATCTGCCACGGCGACTGCCAGGCGGACGCCGACTATCTGGCAAGCATCGTGAAGGAAAAGTACGGCGTGAAGGACGTGTTCATCTACTATGTGGGCGCGGTCATCGGCTCTCACTCCGGTCCCGGCACTCTGGCCCTTTTCTACCTGGGCGACCATCGATAAAAATAACCGGGCAGCTTTGCTGCCCGGTTATTTATTTTTCTTCTGCAGGCACAAAGTCCAAGGTCAAGGTCTTGATATCCGTATGCAGCTTCGTATACTTCACACCGGCGGCGTCCAGCATCCGCTTGGAAGCCAGGGTAGTGGGTGTGGTGGCATACTTATCAGAGAGGTAGTAGATCTCCCGGATGCCGCTTTGGATAATGGCCTTTGCGCACTCGTTGCAGGGGAACAGGGCCACATACAGCTTGCAGCCCCGCAGGTCACGGCCGCTGGCATTTAAAATGGCGTTCAGCTCCGCATGGACAACAAAGGGATACTTATTCTCCTCGCCGTCCCGGTTCCAGGGGAACTCGTCATCAGAGCAGCCCTTGGGCATGCCGTTATAGCCGGTGGAAACGATAATATTATCCTGGGACACGATACAGGCGCCTACCTGGGTGCTGGGGTCCTTGCTGCGGCAGGCTGCCAGCATGGCAACGCCCATAAAATATTCGTCCCAGCTGATATAGTCTGTACGCTTCATAGTGGTCCTCCATGTTGTTGTGATAGGCCCATTATAATACATTTACAGGGCAGAAGCAAGCTTCTGCCCTGTAAAATATGGATTTAATCGAAGAAATCCTTTAAAGTCTCGAAAAATTTCTTTCGTTTGGGGCTGGCCTTTGCGTCCAGGGAGTCGTCCAGCTTCCGAAGCAGGTCCTTCTGCTCCTTTGTCAGCTTGGTGGGCGTTTCCACCACCACGTAGAAGCGGTGATTGCCCCGGCGACCCGGATTGCCAACCTGGGGAATGCCCTTGCCGCCCATAATGAACTCTCTGCCCGTCTGGGTGCCCTCGGGAATAGAGAAGGTAGTCTTGCCGTCCAGGGTGGGCACTTCGATCTCCGCGCCCAAAGCCGCCTGGGTAAAGGTGATGGGCACCTCACAGATCACGTCCATGCCGTCCCGCTCAAAAATAGGATGACGGCGGATGTACACCTCCACCAGCACATCGCCGTTGGGACCGCCATTGGCGCCCACGCCGCCTTCGCCTCTATGGCGATAGCTCATGCCATGGTCGATGCCGGCAGGAATACGGGAGCGCAGGGTGTGCTTTTTCTTCACCTTACCCTTACCACGGCAGGTGTTACAGGGATTCTTGACGATCTTACCGCGGCCGCTGCACTGGGGGCACACCACGGTGGTCTGAATGGCCATACCCATCATGTTCCGGGTCTCATAGACCTGACCGGCGCCATGACAGCGGGAGCAGGTCTCTACCTGGCCGTCGGCGCTGCCGCTGCCGTTACAGTCTGCGCAGTTTTCCACACGGTGGTAGTTGATCTCCTTTTCCGCGCCGAAAGCGGCTTCCTCAAAGGTGATCTCCAGCCGGATGCCAATATCCTCGCCTCTGCGGGGAGCATTGCGGGTGCGGCGAGAGCTGCCACCACCACCGAAGAAATCGCCGAAAATGTCGCCAAACATATCGCCGAAGCCACCAAAGCCGCCAAAGCCTGCGCCGCCGGCACCGCCGGCACCGTAATTGGGGTCCACACCGGCAAAGCCGAACTGGTCATACCGGGAGCGCTTCTCCGGGTCGGAGAGCACTTCATAAGCTTCGCCCAGCTCCTTAAACTTCTCCTCCGCTTCCTTATTGTCGGGGTTGCGGTCCGGGTGGTACTGGAGGGCCAATTTGCGGTATGCTTTTTTGATCGCTTCCGGGCTTGCGCCTTTGCCAAGGCCCAAAACCTCATAATAATCGCGTTTATTTTCTGCCATACGGTTACCTCAAATGACACCGAAAAGGGGCGGCATTGCCGCCCCTTTTACAGGGTTAGTCTACAGTCTCGTAGTCGGCATCCACCACGGTGTC
>JAZRZT010000167.1:0-2062 GCA_045601475.1 Faecousia sp. | reverse complement strand
AGGAGCCTACAGGCGCATGGGAACGTTTTACCGCTTTCCTGGCCGGTTTGTTTGCATAAATTCCCGACATACCAATAGACTAAAATAACAGCTGCAATGGGCGGCGAGGGTTTCCCCTTGCTGCCCGTTGAAAGGTTTTAGGCTATTGGAGGCGATGGGGATGTGCCCAAAACCCAAGAAAAAAGTTTACCAAAGACTTCGCGCCGACAGCGGGCAGCACCGCAGAATCATGGCGACGGCGGTGATTTTTGGTATATTGGCCTTTGTTCCGGTGGGTTTTCGACTGTACAGTCTTATGGTCACCGATTATGATTACTATGCGGAGCTGGCCCTTCGCAATCAAACCCGCACGACCCGAGTCACCGCCGACCGTGGGATCCTCTACGATCGCAATATGAACATCCTTGCCTGCAACCGCAGTGTGGAGACGGTGTACCTGGACCCCCATGAACTAAAGCAGTCTAAGGCGGACCTGGAGGACTTATCGCGGGTCCTTGGGGAAATACTGGAGCTGGAATCCGATTGGGTCTATGCCCAGGCCAAAGATACCACCAAGCGGTACAAGCAGATCGCCGCCGGGGTGGAAGAGGAAGTGGGGGCGAAGATCCGCGCCTACATAAACGAGAAGGACATCTCCGGGATCCACTTAGAGCCTAACTCCAAACGCAGTTACCCTTACGGTACTTTAGCGTCGCAACTCATTGGGTTTACCAATAGCTCCAATGACGGCTGCGAGGGTATCGAAGCGGCCTATGACAGCTATCTTGCCGGCGGCTACGGCACGGTGATCACCACCAAGGGCAACAATGAAATGGATATGCCCTATTCCTATGAGCACTACGCCGCCAATAAGGATGCCTGCGATGTGATCCTTACTCTGGATGTTACCGTGCAGACTTGTCTGGAAAAGCAGATGCAGGCGGCTATGGACCGTTATGCAGTGCAAAACGGCGCATTCGGCATGGTGATGGATGTAAACACCGGGGAGATATTGGCAATGGCCACCCTGGGCGGTTACGACCCCAACCGCTACGCGGAGATATTGGACGAGACGGTCCAAAAAGAACTGGAAGAAATAAAGGCCCAAGACAGCGCTGCCTATAAGGATGCCCTGCAGCAGGCCCGACTGAAGCAGTGGCGCAACCGCTGTATTTCCGACGGCTATGAGCCCGGCTCCACCTTTAAGGTGTTGACCATGGCAGCGGCTTTGGATACCGGTGCTATTGATCTGAATACGCCTTTCCATTGCGGCGGCGCAGAGCAGATCCCCGGACGCTCCCAGCGCCTGCATTGCTGGCGCAGTACCGGCCACGGCGCCCAGAAAACACCCCAGGCTCTGCAGAATTCCTGCAACCTGGCCTTTGCCCATATCGCTCTCAAGTTAGGGGGCGAGCGGTTTTACGAGTATGTAAAAAATTTCGGTATCATGGAAAAGACCGGCATCGACTTAGCCGGCGAGAGCAAGGGCGTGTTTTTTGACAAGGCCCTGGTGACCAATACGGAAAAATTCGGCACGGCATCCCTGACCTCCGGGTCTTTTGGACAGACTTTCAAGCTGACGCCTATCCAGCTGGTGCGGGCCATATCCTCCGTAGTCAACGGAGGCAACCTCATGGAGCCCTATGTGGTGGCGGAGGTTTTGGACCAAAACGGCAACACCGTTTTAAAACAAGAGCCTACCGTAGTCCGCCGGGTCATTAAGGAAGAAACCTCTAAGACCATGTGCGAGCTTTTGCGCTCCGTGGTCACGGAAGGTACGGCGAAAAACGCCAATGTTTTCGGCTTTTCCATCGGCGGCAAGACTGGCACCAGCGAGAAGATCGATGTGCTGGATGAAAACGGGCAGCCCACGTTGGATAAAATTGTCTCCTTTGTAGGGGTTGCGCCCATGGACGATCCGCAGTATATTGTACTGGTGGCACTGGACACACCCTCCCGCGCTACGGGGCTTTATATCTCCGGGGGTGTCATGGCGGCGCCTACTGTGGGCGCGGTCATGGGGGACATCCTGCCGTACCTTGGGGTTTCCCACTATTACACAGAAGAAGACGCCGCCGGTAAA
>JAZRZT010000166.1:0-7005 GCA_045601475.1 Faecousia sp. | reverse complement strand
CTGGCTACCTACCTGGACACGCATTTGGAGTGCGACTGCGGCCACGAGCACTATGCCTCTTTGAAGGCTGTGAAGGTGGGCGAGGGCGCTCTGGAGCAGCTGCCCGCGCTGGTCACCGAGCTGGGCTTCAAGAGCCTGTACCTGATCGCAGATGCCATCACCAACAAGATCGCCGGTGAGCGCACCATGGCGATCCTGGAGAAGGCCGGTATCAAGGCTACCATCCGTGTGCTGACCCATGCCGCTTTCGACGAGGCTACCGTGGGCGAACTGCTGATCCACAAGCCCGCTGACTGCGATGTGTGCGTGGCTGTGGGCACCGGCTCCATCAACGATATGACCCGTTTCTTTAGCTTCCGCTGCGGTCTGCCCTTCATCACTGTGGCTACCGCCGCTCCCATGGACGGATTCGCTTCCTCCATCGCTGCGCTGAACGTGGAGAATCTGAAGACCACCTTCCCCGCACAGCCTCCCACGGCCATCATCGGCGACACCGACATTCTGAAGAATGCGCCTTACTCCATGATCGCTGCGGGCCTTGGCGACCTGCTGGGCAAGTTCACCTGCCTGTGCGACTGGAAGCTGGCTAAGATCATCATCAATGAGCACTACTGTGCCAATATCGTGAATCTGACCGAGGACTGCGTGCAGAACGTGCTGGCCGGCGCCGACAAGGCAAAGGACCGCGATCCCAAGGTCATCGGCGAGATCATGGAAGGCCTGGTCCTGGCCGGCGTCTGCATGAGCCTGGCAGGCAACTCCCGTCCTGCTTCCGGCTGCGAGCACCACATGTCTCACTACTGGGAGATGATGTTCGAGCAGGCACATAAGCGTCCCGCTCCCCACGGCATTCAGGTCAGCGTTGCTACCGTGCTGGTGCTGAAGCTGGTGGAAGCTCTGCTGAAGAGAGATATCGACTTTAACGCTGCCCGCGCCAAGGCTAAGGCTTATGACCGCGCCGCTTGGGAAGCTGAGATCAACGCCGCTTACGGCCCCGCCGCTCCCGGCGTCATCGCTATGGAGAACAAGGCCAAGAAGAACGACACCGAAGGCTGCCTGGCCCGTATCGATGCCATCGAGGCTAACTGGGCTGAGATCAAGGGTCTGCTGGCTGCTCTGCCCGCTTCCGAAAATGTGGCTAACCTGCTGAAGGGCCTGAGCGCTCCCGCTACTCCCGCCGAGATCGAGGTGGAAGGCGAGCTGCTGAAGCGTACCTTCCTGTACTGCAAGGAAGTCCGTGACCGCTACACCATCTTCCAGCTGGCATGGGACCTGGGCCTGCTGGACGAACTGTCTGACGAAGTCATGGCACAGCTGTAAGGAGGAACTGTAAATGGATGCAACCAACATCAAGCTGGACGGCAATAAGATCAAACTGATCGCATTTGACCTGGACGGTACTCTGTCTCAGCACAAGACCCCCATCTCCGCTGAGTGCCGCGAGACGCTGTACGCGCTGGCTGCCAAGTATAAGCTCTTAATGTCCGGCGCCGGCATGTGCATGCGCATTTTCAACCAGATGGAAAAGTTCCCCATCGACGTGTTGGGCAACTACGGCATGCAGTACGGCGAGTACAACGAGGCCACCGGCGAGCTGGAGATCAAGTTCGACAACGTGGTGGAGTGCGACAAGGAGAGCGTGGATGCCCGTATCACCATGCTCCGTGAAAAGTACGGCTTCACCCAGTACGCCGGCAATAATGTGGAGTTCCACTCTTCCGGCTGCGTCACCTTCCCCTTGCTGGGCACCAAGGCACAGCAGGCTGACAAGCTGGCCTTCGACCCCGACCGCTCCAAGCGCCGGGCATTCTACCAGGATGTGATCGACACCTTCCCCGAGTATAACGTATTCGTGGGCGGCTCTTCCTCCTTCGACATGGCGCCCATGCCCTTCAACAAGGCATTTGCCCTGAAGAAGTACTGCGACGAGCGCGGTATCAAGTATGAAGAGGTCGTCTACTTCGGTGACGACTACGGCTGGGGCGGCAACGACGAGTCCGTGTACCTTTCCGAAATGAACTTCATCTGCATCGACAACTACGAGGACTTCCCCCGCATTGCAAGAGAGGCCCTGCTGTAAGCTATCCTACATAAGAAAAAACGCCCCACCGCTTAGGCGGTGGGGTCCTTTTTGCGGGTTGCCATTGTGGGGAGAGAGTGTTACAATAAAAGAAAAGTATTTTGGAGGCAATGGGAGTGAAAAAGAATTACCATTGGCTGATAGCAGCCGCTTTGCTTCTGCAACTGTTTCTAATCGGCGGCATTTACAATAATTTGTCCAACCTCTTTATGCTCCCTGTCACAGAGACCATGGGAATCGCCCGCAGCAGTTTTGCCTTGGCGGTGAGTATGAAAGGTCTTGCGTCTTTTGTGAGCACCTTTTTCTCCGGCGCGCTTTTGCATCGGTTTGGCTACCGGAAAATGGTGAGCATTCTGATGCTTACCAACGGCATTGCTCTGGTGATTATGGCCACCAGTAAAAATGTGGTCACCCTGGGCACGGGCATTGCGATCCTGGGCTTGGGCGACGGCATTTGCCTGAACGCCGGACCTCCCCGGGTGGTTCGCCACTGGTTCCATAAGCACCAAGGATTGGTGCTGGGTTGTGTTTCCGCAGCCACAGGATTGGGTGGAAGTGCGCTTTGCTTGGTGATTTCCGGGATCATTGAGAGTAATGGCTGGCAGGGCGCATTTTTGTGTTGCGCTGCGCTGTACTCTGTGATGGCGGCACTGCTCTTTGCGGTGGTTCGCAACCGTCCGGAGGACATGGGGCTGAAGCCCTACGGCGAAGGCCAGTATGAGCGTAAAAAGCAAAAAAAGCCTACCCAAAAATGGGCGGGATTCACCTGGGAACAGCTGCTGCGCAGACCTGCGTTTTACCTGTTGGTGCTGTGTTGCTATTTGACTTGTTGCAGCATCTACTCTCTCTCTCAAACCCTGGTGCCGCATCTGCGGGGGATCGGATTTTCCAATGACCAGGCGGTTTCCGCACAAAGCATTTTTATGCTTCTGCTGGCAGCTGCAAAGCTGGGTGTTGGCGCTCTGTGTGATCGCATCGGCGGCAAGCGGATCACCTTGATCTGTGTGGGTTTCGGCGTTGCCAGCTTGGCAATTATGGCAGTGTCTAAAAATTTCTATGCAGTGTGGGCGTCGGTAGTGCTGATGTCCTGCGCGCTTCCGTTGACGATCATGACTGTACCGCTGTTGGTGCCGGATCTGTTTGGTTATAAAGCACAGACTATGGCCGTGGGTGTACTGATGGCCACATCTCCCTTGGCGGTTTTGACCGCTTCCACTTTGACCAATGTGGTCTACGATGCCATCGGTACATACAACCCGGTATTTGCCGTGGCGGCGTTGGTGCTGCTGGGGCTGATGGGTCTTTACGGCGCGATCTATCTCATGGTAAACCGGGACAAAAAGAAACTGTGTGTATAAAACAAAACCCACCGCCACAGCGGTGGGTTTTCTTGTTAAATACCTCTGCGGTGGAGGATATAGGAATAGATCATGGGGGCTGCCACCATGAGAAGCACCACACCCAGGAAGATCCAGAAGCCGCCGAAGAGGCCGGTGAGCATAATCGCGATACCGCAGATCACCCAGAGGATACCGGCAAAGCGGTGGGTTTTGTTCCAGTTTTCCTCGCTGTTTAAGGTCCAGGGGATCTTGATGCCGATGGTGTAGTTTTGCTTGCACTTGGGCATATAGTTGCCGATGATGGTAAAGATAAGTCCGATCAGTACCGGCAGAATTACATCAATACGCACCTGCTTGCCCAAAGCCACCGCATAGGTGATGGCGAACAGCACATTAGACAGCACCGGGATGATCCAAAGGACCAGATGCAGCACCTTTTCGGGATGGTTTGCCTTCTTGGGGTCTGCGCAAGTACCCAGGGTACACAGCCACTGGGCCGCCAGCAGGATACCGGGCAAACCGAACACCGCAAAGGGCTTGCTGCTCCAGCCGTCCACCACGCCTTCTGCGTTCCAGTGGGTGGGCATCTCGGACGGCAGTTTGTTCCAAAGGAGCAGACCTGCCGCGATGGGGAGTAAGATCACAATGGATGTGATCAGCAATGTTTTCCAGCATTTTTTAATCATTTTCCTTCTCCTTTCAAGCCTGTCAGCCACAGCATGACTTCTTCCAAAACCGAGGCGTTCAGTTCATAGTAAATGAACTTACCCTCCCGGGTGTCCCGGATCAGATCCGCCTCTTTCAAAACGGCAAGATGCTTGGAAACCGCCGCGCCGCTGACGGGGAAATGCTCCCCAATCTCTCCCGCGGAAAGACGGCCGGACTTCAAAAGTCCTAAGATCTCCCGGCGGATGGGGTCGCTGAGCGCCTTCATGGTGTGTTGAATGCCCACGGTATCACTCTCCTCGTTTAACTCTTTGGTTAAATATAGCGTAGCATAGAGCGGGCTGGTTGTCAAGAGTTATTTAACAAAATGGTTAAATGTTTTTTGCTGTTCCGAGCACCAAAAAACGATGCGGTTTTTTGTGTAGTATAACAACTTTACAAGGGGGCAATAATTTGTTATAAATGAATGGTAAGATAACATAATGGCACAGTATCGTATCATTCATGGGGAAAAGGAGAGAAGGAAATGCAAGTAACGGACTACATTCTGAAAGTCATTCTGCTTTTAGGCGGTCTTGCCCTGTTCCTGTTTGGTATGGACATTATGGGTAAGGCCCTGCAGCGTACCGCCGGTGGTAAGCTGCAGACCATTTTGGCGAAGATGAGCTCCACGGTGGTGAAGGGCTGTCTGCTGGGCCTGGCGGTCACGGCGGTGATCCAGTCCTCCTCGGCCACAACCGTCATGGTGGTGGGCTTCGTCAACTCCGGCATTATGACTTTGCAGCAGGCGGTCAGTGTTATTTTGGGTTCCAATATCGGCACCACGGTGACCTCCTGGATCCTGTCGCTGACGGGACTGCAGGGCGACAGCTTCATTATCCAGCTATTTAAGCCCTCCACGTTGGCCCCCATTATCGGTATTGTGGGCATCGTGCTGTTCATGTTCACAAACAGTGAAAAGAACAAGAGCATCGGTACGATCTGTCTGGGCTTCATGGCGCTGATGACCGGCATGGAGATCATGGGCGACTCTATGGAGTTTTTAAAGGAAGAGGCATGGTTCGGGGAAATGATGATCTCTTTCTCCAATCCTATTTTGGGTATCCTCTTCGGCGCTGTGCTCACCGCCATCATCCAGTCCTCTTCTGCCTCTGTGGGTATTTTGCAGGGCCTGTGCGTGACCGGCGCGGTGACTTTCGGCTCTGCCATTCCCATTATCTTGGGTCAGAACATCGGTACCTGCGTCACCGCCATGCTGGGCGCTGTGGGCGCGAGTCGCAATGCCCGCCGGGCAGCAACACTGCACCTTTTGAACAAGATCGTGGGCGCGGTGCTGTTTACGGTGGTCTTCTACGGCCTGGGCCTGTTTATCGACTGGAAATTCCTGAGCCTTGCTACCCGGCCTGTGGATATCGCCATTATTCACACCGCCTACAACGTAGCCATTACGCTGATTTTGATCCCCGCAAGAAATCTCATGATCAAGGCGGTCTGCAAGCTGATCCCCGACGCCAAGGAAGAGGAGCAGGAGGTACTGCTGGACGAGCTGCTTTTGGCGACTCCCGCGGTTGCCGTGCAGCGTGCCCATGAGATCGCTGCCGAGATGGCAGAAGACGCCAATAAGGCCATGATGCTTGCCATGGGTCTTGTGAAAAGGTTCGATCAGAAGATCTTTGACGAGACCAAGGCCTTGGAAGACAAGACCGACCGTTACGAGGACGCCATCGGATCTTACCTTCTGAAGCTGTCCAATGAGCACCTGACCGTGGAGGAAAACCGCATCCTCAACACCCTGCTTTACAGTATCGCGGATATCGAGCGGATCGGCGACCATGCCATGTCCGTTGCCAAGGCCGCCCGGGAGATGAACGATAAGGATATCCGTTTCTCCGATCAGGCAAATGCAGAGCTGGATGTGCTGATGCATGCCATCACCGATATTTTGGACCGCACCGTCACCACCTACAAGGATTTCGACTACGAGGAAGCCAAGAAGGTGGAGCCCCGGGAGCAGGTCATCGATTCTCTGGTGCGGGAGATCAAGTCCCGCCATGTGCGCCGTCTGAGAGAGGGTCTGTGTACCGTGGAATACGGCTTCGTGCTGGACGATCTGCTGACTGCCTTCGAGCGTACGGCGGACCACTGCTCCAATGTGGCTGTGGAGACGCTGCAGGTGGCAGAGGGCAAGCTGGAAGCCCACGAGTACCTGAACGCCCTGAAGGCCGGCGAGCTGGAAGAGAGCGCCGCTTTCGCCCGGCAGTTTGCCAAGTACAAAGCCCGCTACGTCTTCCCGGATGAACAATAAAGTACAAAAAAGAAGCACCTTACAGGTGCTTCTTTTTTGTTTTGTTGTAGTGGCGGAAGTAGCCGATCATTAAGAAAATGGCGGCGCCCCACCAGGCGGAAACCTCCGCGCCGAAAATGCCGTATTGGAATCCTGTGACGGCGATGGTGATGGAAAGACTCACACGCAGTACAAATTCCAGCATGCCGGAGACCATGGGGACGATGGTATTGCCCATACCCTGCAATCCCGATTGATACACATACAGAAGATACAGTACCGGCAGCGACACACTCATGGCGCACAGATACCAATAGGCGATATTGCCTGCCTCTGCCGCCAGCAACGGGTCTTCCCGGGAGATAAAGATCATGGTGATCTCCCGGCCGAACAGGAGCATCACTGCGGCGATGACCACGGAGGTGATCACGGCTAAAACCGTGGCGGCCTGCATGCCCTTTTTCACCCGGTTTAGGTCCATAGCGCCGTAGTTTTGTCCCACGAAGGTGGTCACGGCGTAGCCGTAGCTGGTGGCGGCAATCTCCAAAAGACCGTAGAGCTTGTTGGTGGCGGTGAAACCGGCGATAAAGCTTAGGGTGAAACCGTTGACGATTGACTGCACCACCATGCCGCCC
>JAZRZT010000165.1:0-5339 GCA_045601475.1 Faecousia sp. | reverse complement strand
CGTGCTAAATGGTGTGGGAATGTCATAGGGCTCATGGAAAGTTTCATGTCTGCCACATCCTTGAGTCTTTGGGCCATACCAAAGGATGAGCCGATCAGAAAACAGGCGCTGCTCTTACCCGACAACTTCACATCCGCTATTTTTTGTGCCAGCGCTTCCGATGACAGCAGTTTTCCTTCCGGTGTAAAGACACAAAACCATGCGCCCTTGGGGATCTTGGCGAGAATGGTATCCGCTTCCTTTTCCAGGGCGTTCGCGATCTCCGCAGGCGATGGCGCATCGGAGAGCCGCGCTTCAGGCAGCTCCAGGATCTTAAAGCTGCAGTAACCTTTTAATCTCTTTTCATATTCCGCCGCGGCTGAAAGGTAGAACTTTTCTTTCAGCTTTCCCATGGCGATCAGCGTAATTTCAAACAAAATCTGTCTCCTTGTGCGTTTTTTCTCATTATAACCAAGGACTATCTTCTTGTCAAACGGTACCGCCTGTTCGCCTTTTCTCGTATTTTACCTTGGTTGCCATGCCGCCCCGAATATGACGCTCTGCTTTATTGGTATCCAGGACTGTCCGTACCATCTTATAGAGATGTTTGTTGCAGTGGGGGAGTCGTTGGGACAGGTCCTTGTGGACCGTGGATTTGGAAATTCCGAAGTGGTGGGCGGCGCCCCGCACAGTTGCGCCGGTCTCGATTATGTACACAGCCAGTTCGCAGGCTCTCTCATCGATCGTGTCTGCCATAATTTCCCCTCCCTGGTGTGTTGCTGTGAATACTGTATGAGCGGGAAATGGGAAATATGAATCCTTGACAGAAAGTGCGTGAAACTGTAAAATATCAATATAATTTTTATTGAGGTGTATTATGCTGCTATTCCATAATGACTATAATGAGATCTGCCATCCGGCAGTGTTGGAGCGGTTGCTCTCTGTAAAACAGGAACAGATGCCCGGTTACGGCGAAGACCCCTGCTGCGTATCGGCCGCAGCTAAGATCCGCACTCTGTGTGAAAATGATGAGCTGTTTGTTCATTTCTTAGTGGGTGGCACACAGACAAATCTGACTGTGATTGCCTCTTCTTTACGTCCCTATCAAGGTGTGATCGGCGCGGATACAGCCCATATCAATGTCCACGAGACCGGCGCTATCGAAGCAACCGGCCATAAGGTGATCGCCCTCCCGCACATTGACGGTAAGATTACCGCTGGCCAGGTGGAAAAGACGGTGAAGGAGCATTTTGCATCGGAGGATGCGGTCCATATGGTCCAGCCTAAGATGGTGTACATCTCCAACCCCACGGAGTTGGGAACGATCTACTATAAGGAGGAGCTGGAAGCACTTAGCGCTGTTTGTAGGGAGAATGACCTGTATCTCTTTGTAGACGGCGCAAGACTTGGCTACGGCATTACTGCCTCGGATAATGATGTGACCCTTGCCGACTTGGCACGCCTGTGTGATGTATTCTACATCGGCGGCACAAAGGTAGGTGCCATGTTTGGCGAAGCCGTTGTGATCTCCAATCCTAAGATTGCACAGGATTTCCGCTATATGATTAAGCGTCAGGGCGCCATGCTGGCAAAGGGTTGGCTATTAGGTGTGCAGTTTGACGCACTACTGGATGACGACCTATATTTCAATATTTCCAAAGAGGCAAACCGACTGGCAGATAAGATCCGCAACACTTTGAAGGAATTGGGATATCCTATGCAGGTGGAGACGACAACCAATCAGATTTTCCCCATTTTGCCGGATACTTTGCTGGACAAGCTCGGCGGGAATTTTACGTTTGCGGAAATGGGCAGGGTAGACGATGCCCATAGAACAGTACGCTTCTGCACCAGCTGGGCAACTAAGCCGGAAAACGTTCAGGCGCTGTGTGATGCGCTGAAAGCATTATCCCTGTAAGTTAGGAGGGGTTTCATGCATATTGAGAAAAAGACTCTGAGGAATATTTTTATCGGAGTCATCGCAAGTATCGTTGTATACTGGGTGCTCCATGAATGGGGCCAGGTATCCGTTGTAGTCAATACCATAAGAAGTGTATTGGCTCCGTTTATTGTTGGAGCGGGTCTTGCCTTCGTTTTGAATGTACCCATGCGCGCCTTTGAAGGCTTGCTAAAGGGCGTAAAGAGTGAAAAGCTTCGCAGAGTAGTGGCTATACTTTTGACATTTATCTGTGTGCTGTTGGTTTTGGCGTTGGTTTTCGGCCTGTTGATCCCGCAGCTGATCGAAACCGTCCAGTCCCTGATCCCCAAACTGGTTGATTTCTTCGTTCGGTCTGAGGCGTTTGTTATCAATCTCATTAATGAGAACCAGAACCTTCTTCAGTGGATCGGTGAAAACGCAGACTTAAAGCAGTTCAATTGGGCAAGCCTGGTGGAACAGGCAATGACTGTAATTAAGACCAGTGCCCAGAGTGTCTTGGCCGGTGCGTTCAGCGCTATCGGCAGTGTTGGTGGCGCAATCTTCGATGCCTTTATTGCCATTGTTTTTGCGTTGTATTGCCTCTTCCAAAAGGAAACCCTGGCACGACAGGGCAGGAAGTTTGCGTATGCCTTCTTCCCGGAGAAGTTTGCCGACGGTACTGTGCGTATCCTTCGTCTTGCAAATTCCACCTTCTCCAATTTTCTCTCCGGACAGGGTATCGAGGTCTGTATCTTAGGTATTCTGTTTGCGGTGACCATGGCGATCTTTAGAATGCCTTATATTCCGCTTATCAGCGTGCTGGTGGCTGTGACCGCCTTTATCCCGGTGATCGGTGCATGGGTTGGTTGCGTTTTAGGCGCGTTCTTTATCCTTGTTGCGGATCCCACGAAGGCATTGGGCTTTGTGGTGATGTTTGTCGTCCTCCAGCAGATCGAAAACAATATGATCTACCCCCGTGTGGTGGGTACTTCCATTGGTCTTTCCGGCATGTGGGTGCTGTTGGCAGTTGCCGTGGGTGGTGATCTCATGGGTGTTGCGGGCATGTTCCTTATGATCCCCGTCACCTCCGTGCTTTACACCGTTGGCAGCGAATATGTTCACAAGCGCCTTGCCAAGAAGGATCTGGATGCGGATAAGCTGCGGGAGCACCCTCCGGAGCTTCGGTCTAAAATCAAAACGAGATTTAAGATGAAGCATCTTGCTATCTTGGAAAAGATCAACCAGAAGAAATCTGAAAAGAAATAAATTAGACGCCGCCAACGTCTTGTTGGCGGCGTTTATCATGCAAAAGGTCGCCCCGAAGGGCGACCTTTCTATTTAAGGATTAATCCTTGTACATCTCGACCAACTTCAGCAGGTGCTCGTAGCGCTCCTTAGCGGCAGCCTCGTTCTTAGCGAACAGTTCGGTTGCACGCTCGGGGAACTCACGGGTCAGACGGCTGTAGCGAGCCTCATTCATCAGGAACTCCTGGTAACCATCCTTGGGAGCCTTGCTGTCCAGCTGGAACTTGCCGGTCTCCTTGGAAGGATCGAAGCGGAACAGGTTCCAGTAACCGCAGTCAACAGCCTTCTTCATCTCGGACTGGCAGTTCATCATGCCACCCTTGATGGAGTGCATCTCGCAGGGAGCGTAGCCGATGATCAGAGAAGGACCGTTGTATGCCTCAGCCTCGCAGATAGCCTTGATGGTCTGTGCCTGGTTAGCGCCCATAGCGATCTGAGCAACATAGACATAGCCGTAGGACATTGCGATCTCAGCCAGGGACTTCTTCTTGGTCTCCTTACCGGAAGCAGCGAACTGGGCAACCTGGCCGATATTGGAAGCCTTGGAAGCCTGACCGCCGGTGTTGGAGTAAACCTCGGTATCGAAGACGAAGATGTTCACGTCCTTGTTGGAAGCCAGAACATGGTCGACACCGCCGAAACCGATGTCGTATGCCCAGCCGTCGCCACCGAAGATCCACACGGACTTCTTGGACAGGTATTCCTTCTTGGACAGAATGTCCTTCACGGTGTCGCAGCAAACATTTGCTTCCAGGGAGGCGATCAGAGCCTTGGTAGCAGCCTTGTTGGCCTCGCCATCGGTGTAGGTATCCAGCCATGCCTGGCATGCAGCCTTACGGTCCTCGCAGCAAGTGTCGTTCATGACTGCCTTGACCTTATTAGCCAGGGACTCACGGATCACAGCCTGTGCGGTGTACATACCCAGACCGTGCTCAGCGTTATCCTCGAACAGGGAGTTGGACCATGCAGGACCATTGCCCTCTGCGTTGGTGCAGTAGGGAGAGGTAGCTGCGGGGCCGCCCCAGATGGAGGAACAACCGGTAGCGTTGGAGATGTACATACGGTCACCGAACAGCTGTGTCACGAGACGAGCGTAGCTGGTCTCAGCACAACCTGCGCAGGAGCCGGAGAACTCAAGCAGAGGCTTGCGGAACTGGCTGCCCTTGACGGTATTGTCTTCCATTTCGGGCTTCTGAGCCACTTTGGCGACCATGTAGTTGAACACATCCTGCTCGCCCAGCTCCTGCTCCTGAGGAACCATGGTGATGGCCTTGGTGGGGCAAACGCCGACACAGACGCCGCAGCCCATGCAGTCCAGGGGAGAGACAGCCATGGTGTAGGAGTAGACACCCTTACCCTTGCCGGCCTTAACAGGCACAACTCTGGTAGCCTCGGGTGCAGCAGCAACCTCAGCTTCGGTCAGAGCGAAGGGACGGATGGTAGCATGAGGACAAACGTAAGCACAGTTGTTGCACTGGATACACTTGGTCTCATCCCAGTGAGGAACGGTAACAGCAACGCCGCGCTTTTCGTAAGCGGAAACACCCAGGGGGAACTGGCCGTCTTCCATGCCAGCGAAGGCGGAAACGGGCAGGCTGTAGCCGTCCATCTTACCCACAGGGGTCAGGATGTTCTTGGCAACAGCAACAGTGTCAGCGGGGCCTTCCAGATTCAGTTCCACAGCCTTAGCCTCGGCGGTAGCCCAGGAGGCGGGAACATCAATCTTAACATAGGCGGTAGCGCCGGCGTCAATTGCATTCCAGTTGGCATCAACGACGTCGCGGCCCTTCTTCAGGTAGGAAGCCTCAGCAGCGGCCTTCATGTAGCCGATTGCCTCTTCACCGGGCATGACGTTAGCCAGGGAGAAGAATGCGGACTGCAGGATGGTGTTGGTGCGCTTGCCCATGCCAACCTTGATAGCCAGGTCGATAGCGTTGATGGTATACAGCTGGATGTTGTTCTCAGCAATGTAGCGCTTGGAAGCGGCATCCAGGTGATGCTCCAGCTCCTCCAGATTCCACTGGCAGTTGATCAGGAACACGCCGCCGGGCTTGACGTCCTGAACGATCTTAAAGCCCTTGGTGATGTAGGAGGGGTTGTGGCAGGCAACGAAGTCAGCCTTGTTGATGTAGTAGGG
>JAZRZT010000164.1:0-12568 GCA_045601475.1 Faecousia sp. | reverse complement strand
GACACCCTCCTGGAGGAAGTGCAGAATGTGGGTGACACCTTCACCTTTACGGCAATTCCCTATGAGAAGTCCGGTACTTATACCTACAAGGTAGTGGAAAAGCTGCCCGATGGCCATGTAAACGGCGTGAAGAACGGCATCACCTATGACGACCAGGAGTATACTGTCACCATCACTGTGGAAGATGATAATGGCCAGCTGAAGGCAACCGCATCCCACACCCCCGCACAGCTGGTGTTCACCAACACCTACGACGGCGAGGGAACCCAGATCTCCGTTTCCGGCATCAAGAACTTTAACAAGGCTATGACCGGCGGCGAGTTCACCTTCGAACTGTACGAGGGCAATAACCTGCTGGCAACCCAGACCAACGGCGCAAGCACCCCCGGTACGAACAACACCCATAATGCCGGCTTCACCTTCGTGATCCCCCTGGAGTCCGCAGGCGAGCACACCTTCACCCTGAAGGAGCGCAACGGCGGTGACCGAATCGACGGTGTTGCTTATTGCCCCGAGGTTTACACCATCACCGTCAATGTCACCGACAACAATAGCGGTCAGCTGGTGGCGGGTACTCCCGTGATCACCAAGGGCGGTTCTGCTGTAAGCGAGATCAAGTTCCAGAACTCCTACAGCGTAGCCCCCACAAACACAAGCCTGCAGATCACCAAGAAGATGATCGGTGACCGCACCCAGCTGCTGGACGGCGAGACCTACACCTTCCAGCTGTACGAGGGAAGCGAGTACATCATGCAGGCCCAGAACGATCAGAGCGGCGCTGTGAAATTCAACGGTATCGTGATCAAGACCCCCGGCACCCACGTCTTCACCATCCGTGAGTTCATTCCCACCGATGCTGTGAACAATGTGAAAGACGGCGTGACCTACACCACCGTAGAGATCACCGCCACCGTGGAAGTCACCGACAACGGCGACGGCACCTTGACTGCCGGAACTCCTGTCTATACCAGTAACGGCATTCTGGAGAACACCTACACCCTCACCGATTCTGTCAGCTTTGATCTGGTAGGCGAAAAGCGCATGGAAGGCCGTGAGCTGAAGAGCACCGATACCTTTACCTTCATTATGAAGGATCCGCAAGGCAAGACCGTTGCTACCGCCGATAACAGCGGCAATATCATCCGCTTCGAGGGCGTGGAGCTGACCGACCTGGGCGACCACTACTTCACCGTGGTGGAGCAGGCACCCACCGGCGGCACAAAGGACGGCGTGACCTACAGCACCGAAGTCTATGATGTCTATGTCCGTGTGTCCGATAACGGCGTGGGCCAGATGGTGGCAAGCGCTCCCGTGGTTACCAAGGGCGGCGCAGCCAAGGAATTGGTATTCACCAATACCTACGCAGTTACTGAAGGTACTACTACCGACATCGAGGGCAAGAAGATCCTCCGCAACGACAGCACCCTCACCAATCAGCGGCTGAAGGCTGACCAGTTCACCTTCGCCCTGTATGCCGGTACGGATACTACCGCGCAGCCTATCGCCACCGCCAAGAATAGGGCAGACGGCAGCTTCAAGTTTGCCGATGTGGAACTGAACACCCTGGGTACCAATACCTTCACTGTCATGGAGCAGGCACCCCAGGGCGGCAAGCTGGAGGGCGTCACCTACAGCAATCTGGTGTACACCGTGAAGGTGGAGACCACCGATAACGGCGTGGGCGGCATGACCGCAGGCCAGCCTGCCTACTATCTGGGCGGCGCCGTGCAGCAGACCATGGAGTTCATCAACACCTATGGGGTGGAGGGTGAAGTTCCCGCAACCATCCGGGGCACCAAGACTCTGGAAGGCGGCAAGAAGCTGGAGGCAAACATGTTTACCTTCGAGCTGTACAAGAACGATCAGCTGCTGGGCCGTGCGCAGAACGCAGCCGACGGCACCGTCACCTTCAACCTGACCTACGGAAAGAATGACATCGGCAAGCACACCTATGCTGTGAAGGAAGTAGCACCTGCTGGCTATGAAGCAGACGGCATCCGTTACACCGATAAGTTCTACTACGTGGATATTCGGGTTGAGGACAACGGTGTAGGCGGTCTGAAGGTAAATGCGCCTGTGTATCGCCTGGGCGATGATGTGAAGACCGCGATGGAGTTTGTCAATGTGTACACGCCCGCTGACAAGGATGTGACTTTGACCGTGAACAAGACCATGGAGGTCCTCTCCGGAACCAAGCAGGTGGGTCCCGACGGCTTCCAGTTCAAGATCACGGATGCCAGCGGCGCTACTGTGGCAACCGTTACCTCCGACAAGGACGGCAACGCAGCCCACACCCTGACCTTCCGGGCAGCGGATATCGGCAAGACCTATACCTACAAGATCACCGAGGTGAATACCGGCAAGGCCGGCGTGACCTACAGTAACGCGGTATACGAAGTGACCGTCGCTGTGGGCCAGGCCCAGACCGGTGAGCTGACCACAGCCATTACTGTAAACGGCGCTGCGGCAGACGCAGTTGTGGCGGCCTTCCGCAACACCTACGAGATCGCTGAGACTCCCAAGACCGGCGATACCGAAAATCTGGTCCTGTACAGCACCCTCATGGCGCTGAGCGCGCTTGGCTTCGTGGCCATGCTGATCCTCCGCAAGAAGGAAGAGCACGCAAACTAAATAACCTATGAAAAAAGCACCTGCTTCGGCAGGTGCTTTTTTGTGATAGAAGGTGGAAAAATAGGACACTGTGTGCTATAATGAGACAAACCAATAAGGAGAAACCCTATGAAACCTTCCATGAAAGAGCTGAAACTGTTCCTGTTTGATATGGACGGCACACTGTATTTAGGTGACCGGCTGTTCGATTTTACCATTGATTTATTGGCAAAGATCAAATCCACGGGCGGTCGGTATATGTTTATGACCAACAACTCCTCCAAGAGTGTGGAGGCCTATATTGAAAAGCTTGCAAAGCTGGGTATTTCCGCCACCGAGGAAGAGTTCATTACTTCTTCCCAGGCAACCGCCTATTATCTTAAGAACAACCACGCAGGCGCAAAGCTCTATGTATGCGGCACGGAATCGTTGAAGGCAGAACTGCGCGCCCAGGGCTTTACCATCACCGAGAATCTCGATGAGGTGGAGTGCATCGTCATGGGCTTTGACACGGAGCTGAATTTCAAAAAGCTCCACGATGTTTCCTTTATGTTGTGTACCCGGGAACTGCCCTACATCGCCACCAACCCGGACTATGTGTGTCCCACAGAGTTTGGCAGCGTGCCGGATTGCGGCAGTGTGTGCGATATGATCTATAATGCCACCGGCAAGCGTCCTGTGGTGATCGGCAAGCCCGAGGCCCTCATGCCCCAGCTGGCAATGGCGCGCACCGGCTACTCGAAAGAACAGACCGTAGTCATCGGCGACCGTATCTACACCGACATCAAAAGCGGCATCAACGCCGGCACGGTCACCGTGCTGGTCATGAGCGGCGAGACTACCCAGGAAATTTTGGATGCCTCCCCGGAGAAGCCGGACTTTGTCTTAGCCGACGCCGGTCTCATGATCCCCGAACTGTAAATAAAAAGCACCACCTTTGCAGGCAATGTCATTAAGTTTAGGCTGTCATTGCGAGCGCTGTAAGCGCGTGGCAATCCGTAATACCCTTGGGGAACGGATTCTCACGCCTGCTACGCAGGCTCAGAATGACATAGTTTTCTCAACTTAATGACATTGCCTTTGCAGGTGGTGCTTTTTTGTTAGTCCAGCCAAATGGGATTGGAGAGGGCCTCGGTATGGCCGTCGCTTTCGTTGAAGATCTCCACCCGGTAGAACATTCTCTTTTCCACGGGGAAGGCGATCTCCATAGGTGTGCCGTAAAACTCCTTGCAGTAGGCAAGGCCTTTGTCGGTGTACAGCCGGAAGGTGTACACGGTATCCTCTTTGTAGTGGGCTTTGTGGAACTGACCCACCCGGATATACAAGGTCTTTCCGGGGACGTAGTCGGTCACAGAACCCATGGGGGTGCTGTCAATGGACATCTGGATACCCACAGCGCCGGCAACGCAATCGCCCGAACGGATGCGGTTAAAAATCGGCGTGGAGTGGTGCTTTTCCGCATATACCGCCGTCATTGCCCGGTTGGACACAGGGCCGTGGGAGTCAGAACTGCCGTGGGTGCGTATCCGCTTGCCCATGGCAAGAAGCGTCATCCAAAGCTCCCGATTCTGCCGTGTACCGAAGGAGTCCGGCGCGCCTTGCACAGTCTCCAGAGGCACAAGGTCGGAGAAATAGTAATCCATGGGTTCTTCGGAAACCAACAGCTGCTTGGGGTGGGCGTGGGATAAAAGACCGCCAATGCTGTAAACATATTCTGCGATCTTGCAGAGCTCTTCTCTTGTGGGGTTGATGTAGTTGTAAGTACCATCCACACCGCCGGTGAAACCGTACTGGGGGAAAGTCTCCATGACTTTCTCAAAGCCGGCCTTGTCCGGGAAGATCATGGTGTAGTGAAGCTTTCTCTGCAGCGTGGGCTTGTCCGGCTCTTCCAGTACCGTTCCCGGCTCTGTGCCGCAAATGAGATACTCCTCGTCCCATTCCGGCAGGAAGAAATGGCGCTGCTGTTTGTGATCCACAATGGCGGCAAAGTCCATGCCCAATTCCTTCATGCGGGGCACATAGTCCGCAAGAGGCGTCTGTCCGTCGCTGGTGCCGCCGGAATTGGAGTGGCAGTGGAAATCGCCGTAGTAACAGGTGCGGCCTTCATAGAGCTTGTTAAGAGGCGCAAAGTCGGCTTCCACAGGCGCGTGGGGGTCGGTGATGGGATAAGTCTTTTCGGGATTCACGGTGATCCGCCGGCCTTGTGCCTGTTCCCAAAGGGCGGTGAAACCCTCATAAGTAGTATCGGTAATGGACACACCGGAAAGGTCGCCGCCCAAGGTCATGGCGGGGGCGTAGTTATTGCCCTGGAAGCGGCAGTTGTCCATCCGGAAAGTGCTGCCCTCGGCGAAATTCATATTGATGGCGCTGTCGTCTTCCGGCACAAAGTGCAGAAACTGACAGCTGCTCAGCAAAACATCTACTTTCTTGGTGGCGTTGAGGGTCAGGCCCCGGATCGTCCGGCAATTCTCAAACAGGCAATCCCGGAAGACCATGCCGCTGAGGGCATTTCTGGTGGTGCGAGAGTAATTTACAAGACCCAGGAACTTTTTGGTGTCTGCCATGTAAAAGCGCTCTACGATCAGTTCCCCGCAGACTACATGCAACAGCTTGCCCTCGTTGCCCATGGCGTCCATATGGGTGCAGCGGCAGTCGGTAATTTCCACCGTGCGATGGCCGTTGAACCCGTCGGGGACAAGAATATTTTCGTCGGGGAAAACCGCGTCCAAAATGCAGTTTTTTACCACCAGGCGGACATCCTTACCACCGGTGCGCTCGTCGTACAGCCGGGTGCGCAGCGTCAGACCGTCGAAAACAAACGCGCCGTCCAGTTCGCCCTTGATGCACAGCTTGCCAAAGTAAAAGCTGCCTTCCAAAATAGACTCTTCGCTTCTTTTTGCGGGAGTGCGCAGATCTTCTTCGTTGGGGGAGATGCCCATGTTCTCACCGATAAAGACCAAGGACCGGGGGAAATAGGTGCGGAAGAGGTCCTTGTTGCACTTTCCCACAGTGCCTACAGGGCAGACACCGGCGGGGATAATGACCACGGGAGTGTTTTCATAACCTAAGAAGCTTTCTGCCGCTTCCATGGGGTTTAATACCAATTTTTCAAAAGCGTAAAAGGCGTTTTCGCCCACAGTGGCGGCGTATTCTTCGCCACGGAAGGTGAAGGTGACTTCGCCCTCTTGATGTTTAAAGGGTCTGTGTACCACGTAGACGCCTTTGGGTAACTGCTTCATTCGGTACACCCTCCTTTCCTTTTCTTTCATTATAACGGAAATCACAAAAAACGCAAGGAAAAAGCGGGAGCATTGCTCCCGCTTTCATGTTTTTATAACAGTAGACCGATGCCGTAGATCACCAAAAGATGCGCGGGATAGAACAGATAGAAAAACCATTTGAGGTGATATCTGCCTCGCTGTTCGTTGTAAAACAGCAGGGGAACTACGGCCAGAAGGCTCCACCATTGGATTTTCGCGGAAACTGCCGCAAGGCACACAAGAGCCAAAAGGCAGGTGACCATCTGGCTAGCTTTATCTTTAGCGCAGTAGATCACCACGGGGACGAGCACGCCGAAGAATCCGTAATCTATGGAGTAATCCGTACCGGGGAGCAAGCCGGGCAGTATTTCGCAGAGGAAATACACAGCCAAGACTCCCAAAACCACGAGGGCTCTGGAAAGTAGGTTTTGGTTGTGGGTCGCAGCAAATTTCAAAAGCCAAATCAGACCGATGGACAGGGAAAAGGTCACCAGGATGCACATATAAAGAGAATCCATGGCGAAAAAGTACACGATCTGACAGATTGCAGCCATGACGCCAACAGAGCCTAAGTATCGGCCCATACTCCGTGTATGACGGCAGCCTTCGGCAATGAGAAAAGCGTAGATGGGAAAGGCAAGCCGGCCAATGACTCGCAGCCACAGCGCATGGGGAAACAGATATGCCCCGATGTGATCCAGGGTCATGGTGACCATGGCGATCAGCTTCAGCTGATTGCCGTTAAGTTGCGGTTTTATCATTTTAAGCTGGAAATGGGAATGCGAATATCGGTATCCTTTTCCACAGCCTCCGGTGCGGCACTGCTCACAGGTCTGGTGGTGGTGGGTGCGGTGGTAGGTGTTGTTGTCGGTTTGGTAGTAGGTTTGGTAGTAGGCGCCGTGGTAGGTTTGGTAGTAGGCGCCGTGGTGGGCTTGGTAGTAGGTGCCGTTGTGGGCTTGGTAGTAGGTGCCGTGGTAGGCTTGGTAGTAGGCGCCGTGGTGGGGGTGGTAGTGGGGTTGGTAGTCGGCTTAGTAGTTGGTGCCGTAGTGGGTTTGGAACTATTGTTATTATTGCTGCTGTCGGGGCTGATGTCGCTGCTATTGTTGTTGTCGGTGTTATTGCCGGCCTCTTCTTCACCGCCGACTTCCTCCTGCGTGTTGGGTCTCAGGGGGGTGTAGTCGGTATCGTTGGCTTTAAACAGGGAGCAGGCCCACAGGGTCAGCACTATGGCCAACACCAAAATAATTGCAAAAACCTTCTTCATAAGTACAAACTCCTTTTTAGAAAAAACACGGCAGGGGCGCTGCCGTGTTTTTGGAATCAGTCGGTGGTGTAGTTATCGAAATAACCCTGGATATAGATAATGGGCGTGCCCTTATCGCCGGAGCCGGAGGTCAGATCGCACAGAGAACCGATCAGGTCGGTCAGACGCCGGGGGGTAGTACCCTGAGCGGCCATGTTGCCAACCAGGCTGGAGCCGTCCTTCTGGGAGATCTTAGCCTTGATGGCATCCTGCAGTTCCTTGCCGGAAAGACCGGCGAAGTCGTTATCTGCCAGATATTTCAGCTTCAGCTCGTTGGGAGTGCCCTCCAGACCTGCGGTGTAAGCGGGGGAGACAACGGGGTCAGCCAGCTCCCAGATCTTACCCACGGGATCCTTAAAAGCGCCGTCGCCGTAGACCATGACTTCCATATGCTTGCCGGTGAGGTCCAGCAGCTTCTTTTGGATGTCCTCCACCAGATCCTGGCAGTCACGGGGGAACAGCTTCACAGTATCCTCAGTGGCCTTGTTGGAGCCTAAGAGACCGTACTTGGCATTGTAGCCGCTGCCGCCCTGGGGAGCGGTCATGATCTCGTCCATGCCGTAAACACGCTCGGCGCCGGCAGCCTTCAAAAGGCGCTTGGTGCGCTCGCGGGTGTGAATGTCGCAGTTGAGCACATTCTTGGTGTAGTTGAGAATGGCTCTGGGGTCGTTGGCGAAGATCACCTCTGCCTCAGCGCCGCACTCACGGATCAGTTCGGAGTAGTAGGCCACATAGTCCACGCCGGTGAAGGGGTGGGTGGCGTAGCCGAAGAGCTCACGGTACTTCTTCTCATCCAGCACATCCTTGTAGGGGTCCACACCGTGGGCGTCCATCATGTCCCAGTCAATGAGGTGGTTGCCCACTTCGTCGGAGGGGTAGCTGAGCATCAGAACGACTTTCTTGCAGCCCTTGGCGATGCCCCGCAGGCAGATAGAGAAACGGTTGCGGCTGAGGATGGGGAAAATAACGCCCACAGTCTCGCCGCCAAACTTTGCCCGCACATCGGCGGCAATGTCGTCAACAGAAACATAGTTACCCTGCACGCGGGCGACGATGGACTCGGTCATTGCCACGATGTCCCGATCCCGGGGGGTAATTTCCTTGTTTTCAATAGCCTGAGCGACACAGCCTGCCACGATGGCGGCCAGGTCCTCGCCTTCACGAATGATGGGAGCGCGGATACCCATAGAAACAGTACCTAACATCCGGCCCATAATCAACACTCCTAATCTGACACGAAATTTAGGGAAAATTCCCCATGTCCTTTACCTGCCCATTATAATACAAAGATGTGCGTTTGTAAAATAAAAAATTCTGTAACAGGTGTAAAATTTTAAAATAATTTGCTTATTTACCCAATTCCTTGGTTTTTTCAAAGGCAGAAACCACGGCATCAGCGGTAGCGGCGCGGAAACCGCCGGCTTCCAAGGCCAAAACGCCTTCGATGGTGGAGCCGCCGGGGGAACATACCGCGTCCTTTAAGGCGGCGGGCAGTTCGCCGGATTCCAGCAGATATTTGGCCGTGCCCATGACGGTCTGTTCCGCATAGGCCATGGCTTTTGCCCGGGGCAGACCGCAGGCAACAGCGCCGTCAGCCAGCGCTTCCACAAACAGGCTCACAAAAGCAGGGCCGCAGCCGGACAGGGCAGAGCCTGCATCGATGAGAGGCTCGGGAAGCCGGTCCACAAGACCGGCGTAAGTCATGGCGTGGCGGAAGAGCTGCACCGTTTCCTCGGTGACATTTTCGCTGTAATCGTAGAGGATCACACCGCTGCCGGACTTGACGGGGATGTTGGGCATAATGCGGATCACGGGGTAATTGCCCCCTGCCATGCGGCGGATATCGGCGATGGAGGCACCTGCCGCCATGGACACCAGTACAAAAGGATCGGTGCGGGCACCCAGATAGGGAGCGATCCCGGCCAGCATGGTGGCCATGACCTGGGGCTTCACACCCAGGAAAATCACATCTGCGGACACCGCTACGGTATTCACCGCCACGGCCTTGCAGCCCAATTCCGCGGCCAAGGTCTCTGCCACAGGGGCGTAGCCGTCGGAGAGCAGAAGATCTTCGGAAGAGACCACCTTGGCGGCGGCCCGTGCTAAAGCACCGCCCATATTGCCGGTGCCGATAAAACCAAACGTTTTCATAAAACAACCTCCCTAACGGATCTGACCGTTACCTTGGATGACGTACTTATAGCTGCACAGCTCCTCAAGACCCATAGGACCTCTTGCGTGGAGCTTCTGGGTGGAAATGCCGATCTCACAGCCCAAACCGAACTCACCGCCGTCGGTGAATCGGGTGGAGCAGTTCACATACACCGCCGCGCTGTCCACGCGGGTGGTAAAAACCTTGGCGGCAGCTTCGTTTTCTGTGACGATGGCTTCGCTGTGGCCGGTGGAGTGGGCAGCAATGTGGGCGATTGCCCCGTCACAGCTGTCCACAACACCTACGGCCAAAATGTAGTCGAGATACTCCGTGGAGAAATCCGCTTCCCCTGCGGGTGTTCCGGGGATGATGGCGGCGGCCTTAGGACACAGCCGTAGCTCCACGGGATTTACATCCCGGTCTTGCACCAGCCGCTTTTGCAGTTTGGGGAGAAATTCTTCCGCAATGTCTTTATGCACCAGGCAGGTTTCCGCCGCGTTGCATACGGAGGGGCGGCTGGTCTTGGCGTTTTCAATGATAGCCAGGGCCTTTTCCTGGTCGGCATCCTTGTCCACATAGATGTGGCAGATGCCGGTGCCGGTCTGAATACAGGGGACTCTTGCGCCCTCCACGCAAGCCTTAATCAGACCTGCGCCGCCACGGGGGATGAGAAGATCCACATAGCCCACGGCCTCCATGAGATCCTTGGCGCTTTGGCGGGAGGTGTCCTGCACCAGTTGCACCAGATGGGGATCAAGCCCTGCTTTTTCTAAACCCTTCTGCATGGCTTTGACAATGGCATCGGCGCTGCGGAATGCGTCGGAGCCGCTTCTGAGCACACAGGCGTTGCCGGATTTTAAGGCCAGCACCGCCGCGTCGGAGGTGACATTGGGGCGGCTCTCGTAAATGATGGCCACTACGCCCATGGGTACGCCTACCTTGGAAATAGAGATGCCGTTGGGGCGGGTGTGGGTGGAATACACTTTGCCCACAGGATCGGGCAAGTCAATGACCTGGCGGATACCCTCTGCCATGGCGTGGATGCGGTTTTCTGTCAGGGCCAGGCGGTCCAGCATGGAAGAAGACAGCTTGGTCTTTGCCGCTTCCATGTCCACCCCGTTGGCGGCAAGAATTTCTGCGCTGTTATCTTCCAGGGCATCGGCCATAGCCCGGAGTGCGTTATTTTTGGTTTCGGAGTCTGCTGCAGCCAGGGTAGGGGCGCAGGCTTTGGCGGCTTTCAGAATGTCCAGCGTGGTCATACGGTCGCCGCCTTCTTTCCCATAAAACGGGTGCCCACAGGCGTGCCCTCCAAAAGGTTATAGAGATTTTCCGGGTGCTCGCCATTGGTGATCACCATGTCGATGCCCGCATCGGCTGCCAGCATGGCGGCTTTCAGCTTGGTAGCCATGCCGCCGCTGCCCAGATCACTGCCGCTGCCGCCGGCAACGGAGAGAATGTCCGGGGTGATCTCCGGTACTTCGGGGATCAACTCCGCATTGGGGTCGTTCCGGGGGTCGGCGGTATACAGACCGTCGATGTCAGACAGCAGCACTAAAAGGTCCGCGTTTACCAGCTTTGCCACAATGGCGGAAAGGGAGTCGTTTTCCCCAATAGTGGTGTGCACGCCGATCTCGTCAATGGATACGGCGTCGTTTTCGTTGACGACAGGCAAAGCGCCCCACTGCAAAAGCCGCTCTAAGGTATCCTGGACATGGCCGCTGCGGCGCTTGTCCTGAATGTCGTCGGCGGTGAGGAGGATCTGGGCCACATTGTGGCGGTATTCGGCGAACAGCTTGTCGTAGGTGTACATCAGCTCGCACTGACCCACGGCGGCAGCCGCCTGCTTGCCGGGCATATCCTCGGGACGGCCCGCAAGGCCCAATTTGCCTACGCCCATACCGATGGCGCCGGAGGAGACCAGTAAGATCTCGTTGCCCGCGTTTTTCAGATCGCTGAGGACTTTGCACAAAAGCTCCACCCGGCGGATATTCAGCCGTCCGCCCTTGTGCGCCAAAGTGGAGGTGCCCACTTTTACAACAATACGCATATTATAACTCCATTACAAAAGAAAGCATCTTGTCTTTTTCGATGACCCCGGTGTGCAGTTCTCTCTTTTTGTCAAGACCCTTGAGGTTTTCGGGGATGGCCACGCCGGTGAGCTGTTCCAGCCGCTCCATCTGCATAAATTCGTCGGTCAGATCGCTTTGCTCAAGGCTGGAGAGCACGGCGGCGGGGAACTTATAGGGAGAGGCGGTGGACAGTACCACCATGGGGCGAGCATCGCCGGTCTCGGCAACATACGCTTCTGCCACAGCCCAGCCGGTGGCGGTGTGGGTGTCGCAGAGGTAGCGCTGCTCTTGCCAAACCTTTTTGATGGTTTCGCTTGCCTTGGCATCGTCACAGCAGCCGGCCCAGAACTCTGCGCCGATGGCGTTTTTCAGCTGTTCGGGTACGGCGTAGAAGCCATCCTTGTTAAGCTTTGCCATGAGGTCTGCAACCAGGTTGGTGTCCTGGGACATAAAGTACAGAAGTCGTTCTAAGTTGGAAGAGACCAAAATGTCCATGGAGGGGGAGATGGTCTTGTGCAGGGGACGGCGGCGGTCGTATGTGCCGGTGCGGATAAAGTCGGTAAGTACATTGTTGGCGTTGGAGGCGCAGATCAGCTTGCCAACAGGCAGACCCAATTTCTTGGCAAGGTAGCCTGCCAAAATATCGCCGAAGTTGCCGGTGGGAACGGAGAAGTTGACGGTCTCACCCATCTTGATCTGCTTTCTTGCCAAAAGGTCGGCGTAGGCCTTGAAGTAGTAGGTGATCTGGGGGGCCAGACGGCCGATATTAATGGAGTTGGCAGTGGACAGGCGGCAGCGGTTGCCGTCGGGAAGTCTGCCATCCACGCCGGAGGCGAAGATGTTCTTCACGCCGGTCTGGGCATCGTCAAAGTTGCCCACCACGGCGCACACGGCCACATTGTTTCCCTCCTGGGTCACCATCTGTGCCCGCTGGACCTTGGAAACACCGCCGTCGGGGTAGAACACGCAGATCTTCACGCCTTCCACGTCTGCAAAGCCTGCCAGAGCGGCTTTGCCGGTGTCGCCGGAGGTAGCGGTGAGGATCAGAATATCTTCGTCCATGCCCTTGACGGTCTTGGCGGAGGTCAGCAGCTGGGGCAGCATACAAAGGGCCACATCTTTAAATGCGGAGGTAGGGCCGCGGAACAGCTCCAGCACCGTAAACTTGCCGGTA
>JAZRZT010000163.1:0-7205 GCA_045601475.1 Faecousia sp. | reverse complement strand
AAGCCGTCAACGGTCTCAGCATGGAACTGGGTGGGGCTGACGCCGGAAGCGATACGGGACATATGGCCCTGGCCCATGGTCTCGCCGCGGGTCTGGTCGCCCATGCCGTAGGAGTTATTGAAGATGTTGTACAGGATGGGCATGCCATCGTTGTGGGACTCCCACAGAGTCTTGTACTGATCCATTGCGGAGAAGTTCAGAGCTTCCCAAACAGGACCACGGGACATGGCAGCGTCACCGACGTTGCAGACACAGATACCCTGCTTGTTGTTGACCTTCTTAAACAGAGCAGCGCCGGTGGAGATGGTGCCGGAGCCGCCAACGATCGCGTTGTTGGGGTAAACGCCGAAGGGCAGGAAGAAGGCGTGCATGGAGCCGCCCATGCCCAGGTGGAAGCCGGTCTCGCGAGCGAAAATCTCAGACAGTGTACCGTACAGGATGAAGCGGATAGCCAGGTCCTTGGTGTCCTTAGCCTCGCCCATCTTCTGAGCGCCGCGGAGGCACTTGCCTTCCAGGAAGTTCTCCATGATGTTCATCAGCTGCTCGTCGGACATCTTGTTGATAGTGGACAGAGCCTTAGCCAGGATCTCGGAGTGGGAGCGGTGAGAACCGAAAGCGAAGTCGTTCTCGTCCAGCAGGTAAGCCTGGCCGACACAAGCTGCTTCCTGGCCGATGGACAGGTGAGCGGGGCCGGGATAGGTGTGATCCACACCGTTGTAGCCGCCCTGGGTCTTGATCTGGTTCAGCATGGTCTCGAACTCACGCAGAACGGTCATGTCACGGAAAATGCGGATCAGGTCTTCCTTGGTGTAACGGCCGGAGTCCAGCTCTTCCTTGACGGTCTTGTTGTACTGGTTAACGGGGATGTTGTTGAAAGCGACCTCGCCGGGAGCTCTAACCACGGCAGGATCCACAAACAAACTCTTAGGCATATTTGATATCCTCCTTTAAATTACTTAGCAAGCAATGTGGTGAAGTTTTCCAGGTTGAAGCACAGCTCCTTCTGGAACTTTGCAGCGGGCGTACCGTCCACAGCGCGGTGATCGTAGGTCAGGCTCAGGCCCATAGCGGGATAGATCTCAATGCCGCCGTCCTTGCCCTTGCGTACGCGGTCAACAGTACCGCAGACGCCCAGGATACCGGTCTGGGGAGGATTGATAACGTGAGTGAAGGATTCCACGCCCATGTTACCCAGGTTGGAAACGGTGAAGCTGCCACCGGACAGCTTGTCGGGGCTGATGGCGCCGTCACGGCACTCAGCAGCCAGAGTCTTCACAGCCTTGGAGATCTCCAGCAGGCCCATCTGGTCAGCATGCCGGATGGTGGGAACCATCAGACCCCTGGGAGTGTCAACAGCGACACCCAGGTTCACGTGAGTGAACAGGCGGATGGAGTTGTCATCCAGCATGTTGGCGTTCAGATCGGGGTGGTTCAGCAGGGTACGGGAAACAGCATACAGGATGATGTCGCCCAGGGTGATGCCTGCGTACTCGCCGCCAGCTGCCTTCAGAAGCTTTCTGTAGGCCAGGATAGCGGAAGCGTCGAAGCTGACAGTGTGGGTCAGCTGAGCCATGGTGGACAGGCTGGTGGTCATGGACTTGGAGATCGCACGGCGGATACCGCTGAACTTCACATCCTTGTACTCGGCCTCTGCCTCTGCAGCAGGTGCGGCAGCCACAGGTGCGGGAGCGGCTGCGGGTGCAGCGGGTGCAGCGGGTGCAGCAGCAACTGCGGGAGGATTGGCGATCAGAGCTTCCACATCGCGGGCGATGATACGGCCGTTGGGACCGGTGCCGGTAGCCAGGGTGGGATCCACGCCGGCTGCAGCAGCCATGTTTCTGGCTCTGGGAGATACGGGTGCGCCAGAAGCGGCAGCGGGTGCGGCAGCACCGGCAACGCCGATGGTGCAAACGCCTTCCAGGCAGGGCACTTCATCGCCATCCTGGTAGAAGATCTCCAGCAGAGTGCCGGAAGCATCGGCTTCGCACTCGAAGGAGGCCTTGTCGGTCTCGTAAGTAAACAGGACATCGCCACGTTCCACATGGTCGCCCACCTTCTTCAGCCATTCGCCGATCAGGCAGGACTCCACAGTGATGCCAGCCTTGGGCATGATCACGGTGTGTGCGCCGGCAGCTGCGGGTGCAGCAGCGGAAGCCTCAGCTGCAGGTGCTGCAGCGGGAGCTTCTGCGGGAGCGGGGCTGCCGCCGATGCCCTTCAGGCACTCGGTGGGGTCGCCGGGGGTACCCACAGCGCAGACATTCACCAGGCAGGGCACTTCGTCACCGGCCTCGTAGAAGATATCCAGCAGGGTGCCTTCCTCGGTGGACTCGCACTCGAAGGAAGCCTTGTCGGTCTCGTAAGTAAACAGGACGTCGCCAACCTTCACCTGGTCGCCAACATTCTTCAGCCACTCGCCGATGATGCAGGACTCCACAGTGATACCGGCCTTGGGCATCAGCACACCCTTAGCGTTGGTAGCAGCGGCTGCAGGTGCAGCAGCGGGAGCAGCGGCTGCGGCGGGAGCCTCAGCAGGTGCGGCAGGTGCCTCAGCACCGCTACCGCCACGCAGAGCGGAGCAGTCCTCACCGGGGTTACCGATGGCGCAGACGTTGGTCAGGCAGGGTACTTCGTCGCCCTCCTCGAAGAAGATCTCCAGCAGAGTGCCTTCCTCGGTGGATTCGCATTCGAAGGATGCCTTATCGGTTTCGTAGGAAAACAGCACGTCGCCAACCTTAACCTGATCGCCGACGTTCTTCACCCACTGACCCATAATACAGCTCTCCACTGTAATACCGGCCTTGGGCATGATGACAGCATTTGCCATGATATATCCTCCTTAATTGTTATAACGTGATAATTATAACTTATCGTAACAACCCCGTCAATAGCTTTCTGCCTTTTTGACAGCAAAAACCGGGAGTTTTTGCGTTTTCCACAAAAACTCCCGGCATCATTTTTTCTATTTTACAGGATCGCAAGGTTCGCTTCTTCCGCCGCCTCCAGGAAGGCTTCCGGAATTTGTCCGTCGGATACCAAATAATCCGCATCGGACAACTTGGCAAAAGTATAGGGCATCAGGCAGGAGAATTTATCATGGGCGCACATCAAAACGCTCTTCCTCGCCTTTTGGATCACCATGCGCTTTACCAGCATATCACTCTCCGTGCCGCAGGTGAAGCCCGCCTCCACAGAGCAGCCGGACACGCCGATGAAGGCAATGTCGATATTGATTTTATCCAGCATTTCCAAGGTGTTTTGCCCGGAGATCGCCAGATTGTTCCGATTGATCGTACCACAGCACAAGGTAACCACAGGATTATGCAGCCGGCATAGCTCCAACGCAATACTGGGTCCTGTCGTAAAAATGTTCAGGTTCATATCCGGCAGGGCTTTTGCCAAGGCCAGATTGGTGGTACTGGCGTCGAAAAACACGGAGGTATGGGGCTGCAGAAGGCTCAGCGCCTTCTGGGCGATGGACTGCTTGCCCATCAGGTTTTCCCGCATGCGGATATTGAATTCCACATCCCCCGTGTGGCGCACGGACTTGGCGCCGCCCCGGAATTTGATCACCACACCCCGTTTTTCCAAGGCGTCCAGATCCCGGTGGATCGTCATAAGGGACACATCGGGAAACATCTTCTGCAGCTCTTTGATGGTCACAACATTGTTATGTTCGATGTATTCTCTGATCTGTTCCTGGCGAATACTATACATGGCGACCTCCCTTGAATGTTATAATGTTAACAAGTTATAACAAATATAACATCTTCTCCCCTGCTTGTCAATGGTCATTCTTGACTATTATTTTTTCAGTCGTTATAATAACACCATCTCACTTTGGAGGCACACCATGATTGACCGCATTTCTGTTTTCGAAGCGACGGGCACAGACCCCCATTACAACATTGCCACCGAGAAGTACCTTCTGGACCATGTACAAAAAGGACAGTGCATCCTCTATCTGTGGCAGAACAAGAACACCGTGGTCATTGGCCGCAACCAAAACGCCTGGGCGGAGTGCCGCACTTCCCTTCTGGAACAGGAGGGCGGCAAACTGGCCCGTCGGCTTTCCGGCGGCGGAGCTGTGTTTCACGATTTAGGAAATCTGAACTTCACCTTCATCATGTGTGATGAGGATTACGACCTGGACCGGCAGTTTGCGGTGATCCAGACAGCTTGCGGGTACTCCGACATTTCCGTGGAGAAATCCGGCAGAAATGACCTGTTGGCAGACGGAAAGAAATTTTCCGGCAACGCCTTCTTCCACAGTCAGGGACATGCCTATCACCACGGCACGTTGTTGGTAGATGCGGATATGGATAAACTCTCCCGGTATCTCACACCCCCAAAGGCAAAACTGGAAGCCAAAGGTGTCAGCTCCGTCCGCTCCCGGGTCACAAATTTGAAGGACCTGTGTCCTGACCTTACCATTCCCCTCTTAAAAGCGCACATGAAAAAGGCTTTTGAAGCAGTCTACGGCCTGCCTGCAGAACAGATCGAGCTGAGTACCGATGCTCTGGCAGAAATCGAAAACAGCAAAATTTCTCTGGCAGACTGGCAATGGTGTTACGGACCGAAGCTTCCCTTCTCTTTTGCCTGCGAAGCAAGATTCTCCTGGGGCAGCATCCACCTGCAGCTGCAGGTTGAGGCCGGTCGTATCACTACCGCGAACGTGTATTCCGATGCTATGGAATGGGAACTGTCCGATACGGTTTCCAATGCCCTTACCGGCTGTCGGTTTACAACTGCCGATATTCAAAATGCTTTGAAGACCAAAATGAACAACTCAGATATTTGTAATGATCTTTGCCAACTCTTGGCAGAGCAGGAAATATAAAAACAAGGCTTACCGCAACGCGGTAAGCCTTATTGTTTTAATATTCAATTTCTGCCAAGACGGATTTCAGCTTATCTGCGCTGGTCTGGAGCTTTGCAACTTCCTCATCGGTCATCTTATTGAGGATCTTGCCACGGACACCCTTTCTGTCCACCAAATTCAAAACGGACAGGCAGATATCATCCACACCGTACTCGCCGTGCATCATGGTAGAGACAGTCAGCGCCGTGCCGGCGCCGGAGTAGATACACTTGCAGATATGGCATACGGACATGGCCACCGCGTAGAAGGTAGCGCCCTTATTCTCAATGATCCGACCGCCGGACTTCTTTACAAAGGTCTCCAGTTCCTCATAGTCCTTGTTCCAGCTGATCTTATCCCGGTCGGGAGAGGTCTCCTTGTAGGCATCCACATGATTGTTGGCAATGTGCGCCAGAGACCAGGGCACGAAGGAGCTGTCGCCATGCTCACCGTAGACATGGGCATGGACATTCTTGGGGCTGATGTAAAAACGCCGTGCCAACTCAGACTGCAGACGGCTGGTGTCCAAAATTGTACCGGAACCGATGATTTGGTTCTCCGGCAGGCCGGAGATCTTGGTAAATACATAGGTCAGGATGTCCACAGGGTTGGAAACGATGATATAAATGGCATTAGGGGCATGCTGCACCACGTTGGCCGCCACATCCTTGAGGATGTTCACATTGGTCTGCGCCAGGTCCAGGCGGGTCATGCCGGGCTTTCTGGCCATACCGCAGGTAATGATGACGATATCAGAACCCTTGGCATCTGCATATTCTCCGGCACGGACAATGGCGGGAGAATGGAAGGGCGCACCCTGGTAAATATCCAAAGCTTCGCCTAAAGCCTTCTTCTTGTTCACGTCCACCAAAAGGATCTCCGATGCCACGCCTTGAATCATCAGGTCGTTGGCAATCGTGGCACCCACACTACCGGCACCGATCACGCTGATCTTACTCATTTCCTATCAACCTTTCTTTCACCCCAGTTGGGTTTCGGTAATATTATATCGATAGTTATGATTTTCGTCAAGTGTCAATTTGATATTTTTATATCAATTACCGGCGCTGCGTAAGATCGCCTCCAGCAGGTCCACGATGGCTTCCATATCCTCCACGGGGATATACTCAAAGCGGCCATGGAAGTTCTCTCCGCCGGTGCACAGGTTGGGACAGGGCAGACCCTCGAAGGACAGTCTTGCGCCATCGGTACCGCCCCGGATGGGAACGATCTTGGGGGTGATGCCCACCTTCTCCATGGCGGCCTTGGCCCGATCCACGATGTACATGCAGGGCTCGATCTTGCAGCGCATATTATAGTAGCTTTCCTTCATGAAAAGTTCTGCCGTGCCTGCTCCGTACTTGGCGTTGATAAAGGCTACCGCCGCCTCCATAAGCGCCATCTTCTCCCGCAGCTTTTCAAGATCATGGTCACGGATGATGTAGGAAAGGGTGGATTTTTCCACCTCGCCTTCCATATCAGTCAGCAGGAAGAAGCCCTCATAGCCTTGGGTATATTCCGGGCGCTGCTGCACCGGCAGAAGGCCGTGAAACTCCATAGCGATGAGCTGGGAGTTCTTCATCTTATCCTTGGCAGAGCCGGGGTGGATGTTGATGCCGTGGAACACCACCTTTGCTCCTGCGCCGTTGAAGTTCTCGTACTCCAGTTCACCCAGGGCGCCGCCGTCCACAGTATATGCGTACTCCGCGCCGAAGTTCTTCACATCAAACAGGTCCGCTCCCCTGCCGATCTCCTCGTCGGGGGTGAAGCCGATCTTCAAGGTAGCGTGCTTGCCGCCATTATTCAGCAGGCGCTCTGCCACAGTCATGATCTCCGCCACGCCGGCCTTATCGTCAGCGCCCAGCAGGGTCGTGCCGTCGGTGACGATCAGGTGCTTGCCTGCGTTATGACTAAGGCTTTCATATTCTGCTTCCCGCAGCCAGATATTCTCTTTCTCATTGAGTAGCACATCGCCGCCCCGGTACTCCACGATCTTGGCCTGCACATCGGTGCCGCTGGCATCGGGAGAGGTGTCCATATGAGCGATCAGACCGATGGTAGGCATGGCGGGGTCGCCGGGGACAGTGCCGTAGACATAGCCGTTTTTGTCCATAAAGGCATCCTTGACGCCCATGGCCAGCATTTCCTCCACGATTGCCTTGCCCAAATTCAGTTGGTTGGGGGTGGAGGGACAAGTCTCGGAGGCTTCGTCGGAGCGGGTGTCAAAACCCACATAGCGCAAAAAACGCTGGGATACAGATTCCATATTCTTTCTCCTTAAAGAAAGGGAGCCGGCTACCGGGGGGGCCTCAGCAAATTGGAAATAACCCCTGGCCAGCTCAGCAGG
>JAZRZT010000162.1:0-27823 GCA_045601475.1 Faecousia sp. | reverse complement strand
GTGGCAAAGCCGATGCCCCGGCTGCCGCCGGTAACGATAGCAACTTGGTTTTGTAATTTCATAAAAATACCTCCTTTGGGTTTCTGTCTACAGTATACCCAAAGGAGGTTTTATGTTCCGTGATTTTGTCACAGTAGGAGTGACGTATGGGGCTGGTGGATTCGATTTGCATTTGGATGGGTTAGGATCCACACCTACCAAAAAAGAGACACACCTTTTGGTGTGTCTCTTTTTTGGTGGGGGATGGTGGATTCGAACCACCGAAGGCATAGCCAGCAGATTTACAGTCTGTCCCCTTTGGCCACTCGGGAAATCCCCCATATTTATTTCTGTCTGTATGGAGCCGGTAGACGGACTCGTTAAATCAAGGTTACAACCAGTTTTTGAACTGGTTGTGCAACCTGCCACCGGCAGCTTGCATTTGATTATTCGAGTCCACTAAAAAACCTACTCTGAATGGAGCCGGTAGACGGACTCGAACCCCCGACCTACTGATTACAAATCAGTTGCTCTACCAACTGAGCTATACCGGCGGCTCAAACAGAACACGCTTATTATAGCGACGAAGGGTGTGCTTGTCAAGCACTTTTTTGCGGATTTACAGAAAAAGATGACAAATAAAATCTTGCGGATAAAAACGACCGGTGGTATAATATTTCAGAATCATAAACTCTGTTTGAAAGAGGAAGTAATATGCTGGATGTATTGATCCGGGCCGGCAGTTTTGTGGCAATTATCTTCTTGGGCTACATCCTGCGCAGGATCGGCCTGTTCCGCAAGGAAGACTTTAAGGTCCTGTCCAATGTGGTGCTGAAGATCACCCTGCCTGCGGCCATTGTTGTCAGCTTTGCCGATACCCGGTTGACCCCCTCCATGCTCACCATGATCCTTTGCGGCTTTGGTATCGGCGCGGTGTATATGCTGGTGGGCTACCTGGTGAACATCAGAAAATCCCGTGGTGAGCAGGGGTTTGCCATTATCAATCTCTCCGGCTGCAATATCGGTTGTTTTGCCATGCCTTTTGTCCAAAGTTTTATGGGCCCTGCGGGTGTGGTGGCTACCAGCTTGTTTGACTCCGGCAATGCGATCGTGGTCCTGGGCGGTTCTTACGGTGTGGCGTCTACCATTAAAGAAGGCGGCGGTTTGTCATTAAAGCGGCTGTTCAAATCTCTTCTGACCTCCGTACCTTTTCTGTTTTATTTGGTGCTAACGATTCTGAAAGTTCTGAATGTCAATATCCCTACCCAAGTGGTGGATTTTGTTCAGCCGGTGGCCAATGCAAATGCGGCTTTGGCAATGCTGATGATCGGCGTGGGATTTGAGGTCAGCGCGGATAAGACGCAACTGAAGACCATTGCGAAGATGGTGGCGCTGCGCTATGGGTTTGGCGCGGTGTTTGCCCTGCTGTTTTATTTCTGCCTGCCGTTTTCCCTGGAGATCCGCAGCACCTTAGTGCTTTTAGCCCTCAGCCCGGTGGGGTCATCCGCACCGATCTTCACCGCTATGCTGGGGGAGGACGAGGGACTTGCCAGCGCCATCAATTCCATTTGTATTCTCATCAGCGTGGTGATCAATGTGGTCCTGCTGACTGTAGTATTATAAGGAGAAGCCTATGAACTTTTCACAGATCGCACAAACCCGCCAGTCCTGCCGCAGCTACGATGAAAACCGTCCTGTGGAGCAGGAAAAGTTAGATGCTATCTTAGAGGTGGCTCGTCTTGCACCTTCTGCCTGCAACGGACAGCCCTATCATATTACAGTCTGCCGTGGTGAAACGGCTAAGAAAGTCGCCGCCGCCACCAAGGGGATGGGTATCAACGGCTTTGCCGACCAGGCACCTGTGATGCTGGTGATTTCCGAAGTGCCCTATGTAAAGACCGCAGCCTTGGGAGCTAGGCTGAAGGGTATCGACTACCGAAGTATCGATATCGGCATCGTAGCCGCTTATATCACCGCGGAAGCTACCGTGCAGGGATTAGGCAGCTGCATTTTGGGCTGGATCGACGAAAATAAGATCCGGGATATTTGCGGCTTGGACAGCAAGATCCATCTTGTAATCACCTTAGGTTACCCCGGCCCCAAAGACAGCCCGCGCCAAAAAAAGAGAAAAGAGATCCAGGAACTGGTGACAGTTCTGGGGGAAGATTGACAAATCCTGCCTGCCCCATTACAATAACCCTATCGATTATCATTTGAGGTGATACCTATGAACAAGCTTCACACAGAAACATTGTGCATCCAGGCCGGCTACAGCCCCGAAAACGGCGAGCCCCGTCAGATTCCGATTATTCAGAGCACCACCTTTAAGTACGCGACCTCTGAGGATATGGGTAAGCTCTTTGACCTGGAGGCATCCGGCTATTTCTACTCTCGCCTGCAAAACCCCACCTGTGACATGGTAGCAGCAAGAATCGCAGCCCTGGAGGGCGGTACGGCCGCTATGCTCACCGGCTCCGGCCAGGCAGCAAACTTCTATGCCCTGTTTAATATCGCCTCCTGCGGCGACCACATTGTTTCCAGTACCGCTATCTACGGTGGCACCTTCAATCTGCTGGGTGTTACCATGAAGCGCATGGGCATCGAGGTGACCTTTGTGGATCCCGACTGCACCGAGGAAGAACTGCAGGCAGCATTCCGGCCCAATACCAAGGCTCTTTTCGGCGAGACCATCGCCAACCCCGCGCTGACCGTGCTGGATATCGAAAAGTTTGCCAAGGTGGCTCACGCCAACGGTGTGCCGCTGATCATTGACAACACGTTTGCAACACCTGTGAACTGCCGTCCCATTGAGTGGGGCGCGGACATCGTCACCCATTCCACCACCAAGTATATGGACGGCCACGGTGTAGCGGTGGGTGGTTGCATCGTGGATAGCGGTAAATTCGATTGGACCAAGTATCCCGAGAAATTTGCCGGTCTTTGCACCCCCGATGACAGCTACCACGGCGTTACATACACCGAGCGTTTCGGCTTGGAGGGCGCATTTATCACCAAGTGTACCGCACAGCTCATGCGTGACCTTGGCTCTGTCCAGTCTCCCCAGAGCGCATTCTATCTGAATCTTGGCATTGAGAGCCTGCCTTTCCGCATGAAGCAGCATTGCGCCAATGCCCAGGCCATCGCCGAGTACCTGCAGAGCAACGAAAAGGTTGCCTGGGTGAAGTACTGCGGGCTGAAGGGCGATAAGTACTATGACCTGGCGCAGAAGTATATGCCGAACGGCTCTTGCGGCGTTATTTCCTTCGGGCTCAAGGGCGGCCGCAAGGCGGCAGAGACCTTCATGAAGAATCTGAAGCTGGGCTCTATCGAGACCCATGTGGCAGACTCCCGTACATGCTGCCTGCACCCGGCCTCCGCTACCCACCGACAGATGACCGACGAGCAGCTGACCGCCTGTGGCATCGGCCCGGACCTCATCCGTCTGTCCTGCGGATTGGAAAATGCAGAAGACCTGATCGCAGACTTGAAGCAAGCCATCGAATGTGTATAAAAAATATCCCGGTTCCTCCTCGGAACCGGGATATTTTTATAGGTAAAGATAAATCAAAATGATAAGCACAACTTGCAGCACTAAAATAACCGGCACGCCCACAAAGAATTTAGGCTTTAAGGTTTTGTGGCGGAAGATGCGCATACCCATAAGGCATCCCAAACTGCCGCCCAGGGCTGCCACACCCATGAGTGTGGCCTCCGGGATACGCCACAGATTTTTCCTGGCGCGCAGCTTGTCCGCAAGCATAAGCACCAGGGACAACGCATTGATTACTATTAGGTAAACAGAGAGAATTTTAAAAATCATGGGAAACCTTTCCTGGAGGGAGAAAATGAAAAAACTGTTGTTGATCGTACTGACTTTACTGATGCTTACAGGCTGCGCATCCCAGCCGGTCTTTGAAACGGTGGACGACCTGCCGGTCAGTGGAGAGTCTGTCCAGGCAAAAGAAATTTTGGTTTCGTTGCCAAAGGAAGCGTCTGTGCCAACCTTGGAAGGGGAGGACGATGCCCGCCTTTACGATTGCGGGGACTATATCCTTACCACCCAGGTTTTTCCCGGCGGGGATATTGACGGAACGCTGCAGTTCCTCACCGGCTTTCCTGGGGCAAACCTGTCCCACATGAAGACAAAGCAGCAGAACATGGACCGCTACGACTGCGTGTGGACAGCGGCAGGGGAGAATGGGGAAGAAGTGGGCCGCGCGGTGGTTCTGGATGACGGGGCGTACCACTACGCGGTGTCCGTCCTGGCGGATGCAGAACTGGCGGGGGATCTCCTGGAACAGTGGAAGACTGTCTTACACTCTGTAAAACTCAGTACTGACTGAGCACATCCAGGCAAAGGGCTTTATATTGCTCCACTACCGATTGGGGGTAGAGGATCTTTGCCTTGCTGCCGAAACCGATGACCCAGCTTAGGAACATGGGAGACACCGCCACGGGAACAGTGAAGTTGAAGTGATCCTCACCGTCGGGAATCAGCATCACATCCCTGCCGAAGCGGTCGAATACGGCATTGACAAGGTCCTTGTGAAAGCGCATCTTCACATTCACCGTATCACCGGAGTACATCTGAAACAGCTGGTTGGCATGCTCGATCAGGGCTTTGCCGGAAAGCTCCTTGCAGGGCAGGCGTTTCTCTTGGTCTACCTCGATATGACTCATGCGGTCCACACGGAATGAGGTCACGCCGTGGCGGGTGGTGTAGGCCAACAAATAGCAGTTTTCATGATCCTGGCAAAGTCCGTAAGGACTTGCCAGGTATTCTTTTTCTCTGTAGCGGCGCTGGCCGTCCATATTCCAGTCGAAATAGCGGAAGCGGATCTGTCTGTTTTGGGTGATGGCTTCCTGGATGGTATCCACATTGATGAGGATGGTCTCGTTCATGCTCTTGACCCGCCCGGAAACAATGATATTGCGCTGAATCAGTTCTGCTTCCTGATCCGTGCCGCAAAGGCGGCACAGTTTCTTTACCAATGTGCGGGACTTGTTTTCTGTGAGATACCGGGAAGACAGCACCGCATCAATGAGAAGCTTCAGTTCCGGTAATTCAAAATCCTTGGGGGAAGCAATGTAAAAGCCGCCGGACCTGCCGGGAACGGATACAATATCCAGGCCATACTCCTGCAACGCCTCAATGTCGGAATAGATCGTCTTCCTGTCAGAAGCGATATCATGGGTCTTCAGCATGGAGATGATCTCCGCGGTCTTTACAGGCCGGTCCTTGTGGGAATGCTGCTGCAGATAGTCCATAATAAAAAGGATTTTCTGTTTCTGATTCAGGGATTTGGGCATAATGCAAACCTCCCGCATATGTTTTTCTATATTGTAACATATCCCCGGAAAAAGGGAAACGGAAAATTTGCTTTTTGGGAGGAAATGTGTTATTCTGTTACGAGATAATAGGAGGGATACCATGTTGTATGTAGGATGTCACCTGTCTGCCAGCGCAGGCAATTTGGAAATGGTGAATACGGCCCGGTCCATCGGCGCCAACACCTTCGCATTTTTTACCAGAAATCCCCGTGGCAGCAAAGCCAAGGAACAAGACCCCGCCGATTGCGCCCGGGCAGTGGAAGCGTTGAAAGAATATGAATTTGGCAAACTGGTAGCCCACGGCGCCTATACCATGAATTTGTGCACCGCCGACCCCGGCGCCCGGGACTTTGCGGCAGAGGTCCTTTGCGATGACCTCAGGCGTATGGCAGCGCTTCCCGGAAACTACTATAATTTCCATCCCGGCAGCCATGTAGGTCAGGGTGTGGATACCGGCATCAGCCAGATCTGCGATGCCCTTAAGAAAGCCCTAGCCCCCGGCTATCCTGTCACCGTGCTGCTGGAAACGATGGCGGGCAAGGGCAGTGAGATCGGCGGCCGCTTTGAAGAACTGAAAGCGATCATGGATGGTGTGGGCAGCGATCAGATCGGCGTTTGTCTGGATACCTGCCATGTGAGCGACGGCGGCTACGATATCGTGAACGACCTGGACGGTGTTTTGGCGGAATTTGATCGGGTAGTGGGTTTGGACAAGCTGAAGGCGCTGCACTTGAACGATTCCAAGAATCCCTTTGGCAGCCATAAGGACCGCCATGAGGTGATCGGCAGCGGCAGTCTGGGCGTGGCCACATTCGAAAATGTTGTGAACCACCCTGTTTTGAAGAAATTGCCCATGATCCTGGAAACACCCCAGGAGCTTCCCGGCTATGCCAAGGAGATCGCACTGCTCCGCAGCCTGGAAAAGTAAGAATGATTTAAGAAACTAAAGGAGGTGACGAAATGGCGGATTGGATCGGCGGTCTGCTGGATGCGGACCCCACGGTGGTGAATGTATATATTGCGATTTTGCGGTGGATTGCCCCTGTGATCGCGGCGATCTTGCTGTTTCGTTGCATCCGTCCGCTGCTTACGTTCCGCAGGGAGCCGGAGATCTGGGGCTGGCTTTGTCTGGCAGGTGGTAAGAAGCTGCCCATTACCCATTGGGAAAGTGTCATAGGCAGAAGCAAGCGCAGCGATATCGTCATCGATATCCCCACGGTCTCCCGCTCCCACGCGGTACTGACCCGGTATGATGACGGCAGCTGGTCCGTAGCGGATATCGACTCCAAGGACGGCGTGTTCGTCAACCGCAAACGGATCAAGATCCGCGCCCTCCGGGAAAATGATGTAATTTCCGTTGGCGGCGTAGAAATGACGCTGCAGCCCATTTCTGCCAAGCAGGAGCAAAAGCTCTCGGAGCTTCGCACCAAAGCCTCTTCATTGGGAAGCGGTCTTTCCAATGTGTTGCTGCTTACAGTATTCCAGATCCTTGCAGCTATGGCCTTCTTAATGAACGGCAAGGCTGAGTACGCCCAAAATATTCTTTTGGGCTTCGGTGGCATCATGGTATGCCAGTGGATGCTGCTGCTGTTCTATGTTTGCATCCGCCGCACCGCTTTTGAGATTGAGACCATCGCCTTCTTCCTGTCTACCTTGGGTATGGCGGTGATCGCTACGGTAGCTCCGGGAGAAGCCTTGAAGCAGCTGATCGCTTTGGTGCTGGGACTGGTACTGTTTTTGGTACTGGGCTGGGCGCTTCGGGATCTGGAGCGGGCCAAGAAGCTGCGGTATGTGGCTGCGGTGGCCGGTATTGCTTTTTTGCTGATCACTTTGGTGTTCGGCAGAGAGTACTACGGTGCGAAAAACTGGCTGGTGATCGGCTCTGTTTCTTTGCAGCCTTCGGAACTGACAAAGGTCTGCTTCGTGCTGGTGGGCGCTTCCGCCATGCACCGCATCATGACCAAACGCAACCTTTTCATGTTCATTGCCTATTCCGCGCTGATCTGCGGCTGTTTGGCTATCATGAACGACTTTGGTACAGCGCTGATTTTCTTCTGCGCATTTTTGGTGATCGCCTTTATGCGCTCCGGCAGCGTGGGCACCGTGGCCTTGGCAATTGCGGCCCTCGTATTTGCCGGCGTGGTGGCCATCCGGATTGCTCCCCATATGCTCCGCCGGTTTGCCACTTGGCGGCATATTTGGGAAGTGCCTTTGGACGGCGGCTACCAGCAGACGAGAGCGCTTATGTGTATGGCTTCCGGCGGCCTCATGGGATTGGGCGCCGGTAAGGGCTGGATGAAAAATGTCTTTGCCGCGGACTCTGACATGGTGGTAGCCACCCTGGCAGAGGAGTGGGGACTACTCATGCTGATTTTCGTGGTTTTGAGCATCGTTGCCCTGGGCATCTTCTGTGTCCGTACCGCAGCGGTGGGACGCAGCTGCTTCTATACCATCAGCGCCTGCACCGCAGTCAGTATCATGGTGGTCCAGGTGATCCTCAATGCTTTGGGCACGGTGGATGTGGTGCCGCTGACCGGCGTGACATTTCCGTTTTTGTCCAACGGCGGCTCCAGTATGATCTGCGCCTGGGGACTTTTGGCCTTCATTAAGGCGGCAGATACCCGGCAGAACGCAAGTTTTGCTGTGCGGCTTGTAAAAACGGGAGGTGACGCCGATGAATAGGATCGCGCTTCGTGCCTACGTCACTATGTTTTTGGTGATGGTCCTGTTGGGCGGCTTTGTGTTCTTTCTGGTGGAATACGCTACCCAGGCCGATGATTGGGTAAATTTTACCGGCTCACCCCATATCTACAACGGCAATAATATCGGTACCGGCGTGATTACCGACCGGGATGGTGTGATCCTGCTGGATATGAATGACGGTCGCACCTATTCTTCCTCTAAGGATATCCGCAAGACCACGGTCCATTGGTTGGGAGACCGCCGCGGCAGCGTCAGCGCCCCCGCTCTTGCTACCTATTCTGCTCAGCTGGCCGGCTACGACATGCTTACCGGCACTTACAAGTACGGTAATAATGGCGGCGTGGCCAAGCTGACCTTGTCCTCCAAGGTTCAGACTGCGGCGCTGGAAGCGCTGGGGGATTATAAGGGCACTGTGAGTGTATACAATTATAAAACAGGCGAACTGATCTGCGCCGTGTCCACCCCCGGTTTCGACCCCGACGATGTCCCCACCACCGGCTTGGAGGAGGGCGGCAAAAACGAGGGTATGTATGTCAACCGCTTTACTCAGTCGGTGTACATCCCCGGCTCTATCTATAAGATCGTGACTTTGGCTGCGGCCTTGGAAACCATCCCGGATATCCAGGAGCAAAAATTCAACTGCACAGGGGAGTACACCATGGGCAGTCAGAAGATTACCTGTGAAGAGGTTCACGGAAAGCAGAGCCTGAAGAAAGCCTTCCGCAATTCCTGTAACTGCGCCTTCGCGCAGATCTCTCAGCAATTGGGCGCGGAGACATTGGAGCGGTATACGGAACAGTTTGGGATCACTGCACCTGTGAAGTTTGACGGTATCACCACGGCCAAGGGCAATTTCGATCTTACAGGCGCTATGGAGTGGGATGTGGCTTGGAGCAGTATCGGCCAGTACACAGACCAGATCAACCCCTGCGCATTCTTGACCTTCATGGGCGCCATCGCCGGCGGCGGCAAGGGTGTTACACCCTATCTTGTGGAAGGGGTCACATCTGGCGGGGCTACCACCTACGAAGCCAAAACCGAGACCCGTGGCCGTATCATGACCCCGTCTACCGCGGAGGTCTTGCAGGAATACTTGGGCTTTAACGTAAAGGATAAGTACGGAAGTAACAAGTTCCCCGGCTTGACTGTGTGTGCCAAGACAGGAACCGGTGAGGTTGGTGGCGGGAAAAAGCCCAATGCCATGTTTGCGGGATTTGTGGAAGATGAACAATTACCTTTGGCTTTTATGGTAGCTGTTGAGGACGGCGGCTATGGCGTAAAGGTGTCTGTACCCATCGCATCCAAGGTTTTGGCGGCCTGTAAAGAGGCGCTTTCTTAAGCCTATTGTATGAAATATACAAAAACAGGGCGATAAGCACAGATAATTTAGTGTTTTTGTCTTGTTGACAAATGTACGCCGTAGAGATACAATATGGGTGATTTCAGTAAGGGCACTGTCATCATGGCAGTGCCCCTTTGAATTTAACCGAAAGGAAGTAAAGAAAATGAAAAAAGTACTTGCATTTTTGATGACTGCCCTGATGGTGGCTGCAATGTTCGCTGGCTGCGCTCCCGCCGGCAACACCGACCTGAGTGGCAACAATGCCAACACCGGCCCTACCGCTGCCATTAAGATCGGCACCAGCGGTCCTCTGACCGGCGACTACGCTGTGTACGGCAAGGCTGTTGAGTACGGCCTGAAGCTGGCTGTGGAAGAGATCAATGCTCTGGGCGATCTTCAGTTCGAAGTTCGCGCTGAGGATGATGAGGCTGACACCGAGAAGGCTGTCAATGCTTACAATACCCTGATGGACTGGGGCATGCAGATCATGGCCGGTCCCACCACCTCCGGTTCTGCCGCAGCTGCCGCTGCTGAGTGCGCTGCCGATAAGGTGTTCATGTTCACTCCGTCTGCATCCGATGCCGCTGTTATCGAAGCCGGTGACAACATCTTCCAGATCTGCTTCACCGACCCCAACCAGGGCAAGGCTTCCGCGCAGTACATCAAGAATAACAACGTCGCCACCAAGGTCGGCGCTATCTACGACTCCTCTTCTCCTTACTCTGCCGGTATCTACGCCACCTTCAAGGCTGAGGCCGAGGCTCTGGGTCTGGAGATCGCCGTGGAGGCTCCCTTCACTGAGGACACTAAGGGCGACCTGACCAATCAGGTGACCAAGTGCCAGCAGGCCGGTTGTGACCTGGTGTTCCTGCCCATCTACACCGCTGAGGCTGTGCGCGTTCTCTCCGCTGCCGACAGCGCCAACTACGAGACCAAGTTCTTCGGCTGTGACGGTCTGGACGGCATCCTGAGTGTTGAGAACTTCGACACCAAGCTGGCTGAAGGCGTTATGCTGCTGACTCCCTTCGATGCTACCGCTACCGATACGAAGACTCAGAACTTCGTGAAGAACTACACCGAAAAGTTTGGTCTGGCTCCCAACCAGTTTGCTGCTGACGCATACGACGTGGGTTACGCAATCTACGCTGCTTGCAAGGCGGGCAATGTCACCGCTGGTATGACCGCTGCCGAGATCAACACCATCATGGTTCAGCAGCTGACCTCCATGACCTTCGACGGCCTGACCGGCCAGGGTATGACCTGGGCCGAGAGCGGTGCTGTGTCCAAGGACCCCATGGCTGTGATCATCAAGGACGGCGTTTACGTCGGTGCTTGATCTTATTAAATAAGAATTCCGCAACAGCTGGACAGGGGGAGACCCCTGCCCAGCTTTGTGGCGAAATACAGACGCGACAGTCCATGAGAAAATCGGAATAATTTGCGGTTTTGTCATAGGCTGTCGGGAAAGAGAGGGAGAAAATATGGCTTTTCTTCAATACTTGATAAATGGTATTTATATCGGTGCCATCTATGCGGTCATCGCTTTGGGCTACACCATGGTCTACGGTATCGCAAAGATGCTGAACTTTGCCCACGGTGACGTCATCATGGTAGGCGCATATATGTCCTATGCGGTGACTTCCTCCATGGGAATCGGCATGGTGCCCAGTATTTTGATCGCTATGGTGATCTGCACCCTGTTGGGCATCATCATTGAGGGCCTGGCGTATAAGCCCCTGCGTGGCACATCCAGTCTGGCTGTCCTGATCACCGCCATCGGTGTCAGCTACTTTTTGCAGAATGCAGCCCAGTTGATCTGGGGTCCTGCTGCCATCAGCTTCAACCACCTTGTGACCGCAAAGCCTTTGGCTTTGTTCGGCGGCCAACTGAAAATCTCTGCGGAGGCACTGGTGACATTGGCTGTGGCCGTGGTGGTCATGGTGGGTTTGACCCTGTTCGTCAACAAGACCAAAACCGGCAAGGCTATGCGTGCTGTGTCCGAGGATCGGGATGCTGCCCAGCTCATGGGCATCAATGTCAACCGCACCATTTCTGTTACCTTCGCTATCGGCTCTGCGCTGGCTGCGATTGCCGGTGTGCTGCTGTGCTCCAAGGTGTCCAGTGTGTATCCCACTGTTGGCGCAATGCCCGGTATCCGCGCGTTTACCGCAGCTGTTTTTGGCGGTATCGGCTCCATCCCCGGCGCTATGCTGGGCGGCATGCTGCTGGGCCTTATTGAGACATTTGGCAGCGCCTATATTGCATTTTTGCCCTCGGATGCTATCGTGTTCTTTGTGCTTATCATCATCCTTCTGGTGAAGCCTGCGGGCCTTTTGGGTAAGCAGGTCCAAGAGAAGGTTTAATTTGGATTACAGGAGGAAATGCAATGATCTTTTTAATTTGGCTTCTGTATATCCCTGCGCTGTATCTGGCGTATTACCTGCGCGTTATGTGCGCCGGTTTCGGCTTTTACTGGGATGTGATCCCCACAGCGTTGGTCCACGGTCTGATTTTCTTTGGTGTGACTGCCCTTGTGAAATTCCTTTGCAAGCTTATTACCAAGAAGCAGCCCCAAAAGGATAAGACCCTTAAGATCTACAGTGTTGTTACTGTGGGCTTTACCACCATGTACGCCCTGAGCTCCTACGGCATACTCACCCGTGCTATGGAGGGTTACCTGATCCCCATCTGCGCTTACATCGTCCTGGCCATTTCTCTCAATCTGGTGGTTGGTATCTCCGGCGAACTGAGCCTTGGCCACGCCGGTTTCATGGGTATCGGCGCCTTTGCCGGTATCGTGGCCGCTACCTGCCTGCAGGGCGTGGTTGCCAGCGCCTTTGTACGTTTGGTGCTTGCTATGTTCATCGGCGGCGCTTTTGCCGGTATCTTTGGCGTGATCATCGGTGTGCCTGTACTGCGTCTGCGTGGCGACTACCTTGCCATCGTGACTTTGGCCTTCGGTGAGATCATCAAGAATATTATCAACACCCTCTATGTGGGCCTGGACGGCAATGGTTTGCACCTGTGGATGAATCAGAGCGCCGCGGTTTTGGAAGAGGGCGGCAAGATGATCATCAACGGCTCTTTGGGTGCTGCCGGTGTGGAGAAGATCTCCACCTTCCTGGCAGGTTTCCTGCTGATTTTGTTCACACTGTTTGTGGTGCTGAACCTGGTCAATTCCAAGGAAGGCCGGGCCATCAAGGCAGTTCGTGACAACCGTATCGCCGCAGAATCCGTGGGCATCAATGTTACCGCATTCCGTTTGAAGGCTTTCGTGGTCTCCGCGTTCCTGGCCGGTATGGCTGGTGCCTTGTTTGGCCTGAATCTGGGCAGCCTGCAGGCCTCCAAGTTCAGCTACAACACCTCTATCGACATTCTGGTGTATGTGGTCTTGGGTGGTATGGGTAATATCCTGGGCTCTGTCATTTCCACGGTTGCGCTGTACCTGGTCCCCGAATTCCTCCGTGAGATGGCGGATTTCCGTATGATCATGTACGCAGTTGTGCTGATCGTTGTGATGCTGTTTACCTGGTCCCCCAAATTTAAGAATGCTGTCCAGGTGACAAAGGCTGCAGTTAACGGCTGGTTTGGCGCCATAACCAAGAAGCTTGCCAAGAAGGAGGTGCCCGGCAATGAGTGAATATTCCCGTAAGATGGTGGAAGTTACCACCACAAACCTGCACCGTGAGCAGGATTTGGGCAAGCAGCCTGTGCTGGATGTTCGGAATCTGGGCATCGACTTTGGCGGTCTGACCGCTGTGGACGGCTTCAATATGACCATTGGCCCCACCGAAATCTCCGGCCTCATCGGCCCTAACGGTGCCGGTAAGACGACGATTTTCAACCTGCTCACCAGCGTGTACCAGCCCACTCGCGGCAGTATCCTGGTGAAGGGTATCAACACCAAGGGCATGAACACCGCCAAGGTCAACCGCCTGGGCGTCGCCCGTACCTTCCAGAATATCCGCTTGTTTAACGAGATGTCCGCTCTGGATAATGTGAAGGTGGGCATGCACAACTCCATGAAGTGCAGTTTCCTGGCGTCTCTTCTGCGTCTGCCTTCCTACTATAAGGCAGAAAAGGCCGCCAATAAAAAGGCAATGGAGCTTCTGGATTTCATGGGCCTGGCGGATGTTGCCCATGTGAAGGCCGGCAGCCTGCCCTACGGTGTCCAGCGCCGCCTGGAGATCGTCCGCGCTTTGGCAACCGACCCGGCAATCATTTTGCTTGACGAGCCTGCCGCCGGCATGAATCCCAGCGAGACCGAGGAACTGATGCATCAGATCCGTCGTATCCGTGACACTTTCCAGATCGCCATCTTCCTGATCGAGCACGATATGAACTTAGTCATGAATGTCTGTGAAGGCATCGTTGTGGTGAACTACGGCCGCATCATCGCCAAGGGCACTCCCGAGCAGATTAAGGCAAATCCTGCGGTTATCGAAGCCTACCTGGGCAGAAAGGATGGTTAACGTATGCTGAAAGTTGAAGATATGCATGTATACTACGGTGCCATCCATGCGGTTAAGGGCGTGTCCTTTGAGGTGGGCGACGGCGAGATCGTGGCACTGATCGGTGCCAACGGCGCCGGTAAAAGTACAATCCTTAAGACTGTTTCCGGCCTCATGCATCCCCGCAGCGGCTCGATCACCTTTGACGGCAAGAACATTGCCCATACCGAGGCCTATAAGCTGCTGCGCCACGGCCTGGCCCATGTGCCGGAAGGCCGCCGTATTTTCCTGCAGATGACCGTGCAGGAGAATATCGACATGGGCGCTTTTACCCGCAAGGATTCCTATAAGGAAGACTTGGAGCGGATGTTCACCCTGTTCCCTCGGCTGAAGGAGCGCCGCAAACAGATCGCCGGTACACTTTCCGGCGGTGAGCAGCAGATGCTGGCCATGAGCCGCGCGCTTATGAGTAACCCCAAGCTTCTGATGTTGGACGAGCCCTCTATGGGCCTTGCCCCGATCCTGGTGGACCAGATCTTTGATATCATCAAGGAACTCCATGCTGCCGGCACTACCATTTTGTTGGTGGAACAGAACGCCAGCAAGGCATTGGAGATCGCCGACCGCGCCTATGTTTTGGAGACCGGTAATATTACCCTCAGCGGTACCGGTGCAGAACTGGCAAGCAGTGATGAGGTCCGTAAGGCTTATCTGGGCGGCTAATAAAATCAAACACCTCCTGCATAGAATGTGCAGGGGGTGTTTTTATGTATCGGCAGAATCAGTTTTACGGTTGCGGATTGCTTGCATTCGGCATTGGCTTTTTAATAGGACTTTGGATCGGCAGCGGATTTTGGGCCCACTGCTTGGGCGTCGGGTTGATCTTGTTGGGGGGCAGAATATTCTGCAAATAACAGGCATAGCCTTGTCCCGGGATGAATATATTGCAGTAAAACGAGGGATAAGGAGATGCTTGTATGGAATTGCAGTTTGAAAAGAATACATTACCCTGTATGGAGCAGGTACTTTGGGATACCCAGTCACTGGAACTGACCCAGGAACTGCGTCTGCCGGATGGAATGCCGGATATCGGGCGGGTAGTTTGCTGCTGGGCGCAGCCGGTGATCTGTGGTAAAGAGTGGCGCAGTGACCGGGTGGGGGTAAACGGAGGCGTCATGTACTGGGTGCTCTATGCCCCGGAAGAGGAAGGCGCTCCCCAGGCTATTGCTGCCTGGATGCCCTATCAGATGAAATGGGATATTCCGCCCACCCGCCATGACGGTACGATGATCGCCCAGCCCTTTATCCGGAGTGCTGATGCCAGGTCGCTGTCCTCCAGAAAACTGATGCTCCGAACAAATCTCGGTATGCAGGTGCAGGCCATGGCGCCGGGAGAAACCACACTCTATATGCCCGGAGAACTGCCGGAGGATGTGCATGTTCTCAAAAAGACTTACCCCATGCTGCTGCCTGTGGAAGCGGGAGAAAAAGCATTCCAGGTCGAAGAGGAGATCCCATTCCCCACAAACCTCCCGCAGCCGGAACAGCTTGTGTATTACAACCTGAATCCCTGCCTTGCGGAGTGGAAGATCATGACCGACAAGGCAGTATTCCGGGGCACCGGGCATCTGCATGTGCTTTACCGGGGTACTGACGGACGACTCCACACTTGGGAATATGACCTGCCGATCTCCCAGTACGCCGATTTGGACAAAGAGTATGACACGGGCGCCACTGTAGAGGTTCTGCCGGTGGTGACCAACCTGGAATTGGATCTTTTGGAAGGCCAGATGCGTTTAAAAGCAGGTCTGACTGGGCAGTATGTGGTGTATGAGCGGCCCATGGTGGAACTGGTGGAGGATGCCTACAGCCCCATCCGCCAGGTGGAGATCAAGCGGGATGAATTGTCTATACCGGCAGTACTGGATACCCTCCAAAATGCCGTGCGGGTGGAGCAGTCTGTGGAGTCTGACGGCGGGAATGTGATCGACCTTGCGTTCTATCCCGACAGCGTTCAGCAGCACACTGTGGATGTTGGAACGGAGATTCGGATACCCGGTGTATTCCAGCTTTTAGCGCAGGACGCAGAGGGACAGCTCCAAAGTACCAATGCCTATTGGGAGGAGACGGATACGGTTCCCGCGGCGCGGAGCAGCCGTGTTCAGACCACAGTGCTTCCAAACGGCATGCCCCAGGCAATGGTCAACAGCGGCGGTGTCTCCATGCAGGCGGATTTGGATCTTCGTCAAAGAATTGCAGGCGGAGAGCCGCTATCTGCGGTGACGGGTCTTACCCTGGGGGAAGAAATGCCTAAGGATCCCCAAAGACCCAGCCTGATACTCCGCCGGGCAGGGGAAGAAAGCCTCTGGGAGATTGCCAAGGCCACCGGTACTACCGAGGAAGATATCCGTAAGGCCAACCGTCTGGACGGAGAAGTGGAGGAAGATCGTATGCTGATCATCCCCGTTCCATAAAAAGCCACCGCCGCTGCAATACTTGCAGCGGCGGTTTTGGCGGTTGTCGCACCGGGGAAAATACCGCCATATTTACAGTATGCCAATTTCGTTTTGGAAACAAGGCGAATCTGTCGAAGGGCGGATATTTTACTTGTCATTGGGAAAATGCTCTGCTATAATATATGGGATAAAATTTGTACAGAAGGTGTTACAAAATGACGAAGATCGATATTTATTCCGGCTTTTTGGGGGCAGGAAAGACCACCCTCATCAAGAAAATGATCCAGGAAGCCTACAAGGGCGAAAAGCTGGTGCTGATCGAAAATGAATTCGGTGAGATCGGTATTGACGGCGGCTTTTTGCAGGATGCCGGCATCAACATCACCGAGATGAATTCCGGCTGCATCTGCTGCAGCCTGGTGGGCGATTTCGGTAAGGCGCTTGAGCAGGTGATCGAAGAATACAACCCCGACCGTATCGTCATCGAGCCCTCCGGTGTGGGCAAGCTGTCTGATGTGGTCGCCGCGGTGAACAAGGTCACAAATGCCAATGTAGTACTCGGCTATACCGTAGCGGTTGTGGATGCTTCCAAGGTGAAGATCTATATGAAAAACTTCGGCGAGTTCTATAACAACCAGGTGGAAACCGCCGGCACTATCGTTCTCTCCCGTACGGATAATCTTCCTCAGGAGAAACTGCACAAAGCAGTCACCATGCTCCGGGAGAAGAACATGACCGCAACGGTTGTCACCACGCCCTGGGAGCAGCTCACAGGCGAGCAGCTGCTGGAAGCTATGGAGGGCAGGACCTCCCTGGAGGCGCTCATTGCTATGCTGGGCCTGGATGACTGCCATACGGACATGGAAGCCAAGGAAGAGCACCATTGCTGCTGCGGCGGCCATGGGGAGCACCATCACCATCATGAAGACGGCCACCATTGCTGCGGCGGTCATGGGGAGCATCATCACCATGAGGACGGCCACCATTGCTGCGGCCACCACGACCATGAGCACCATCATCATGAAGAGGGACACGGTTGCTGCGGCCACCATGATCACGAGCATCATCACCACCATCATGAAGAGGGTCACTGCTCCTGCGGTCATGACCATCATCACCACCATGCCGACGAGGTGTTCACCTCCTGGGGCGTGGAGACTACCAAGAAATTTACCGCGCAGGAGATCGAGAACGCCCTGGACAAATTGGACACCAAAGAATTGGGCTTTGTCCTCCGTGCCAAGGGCATTGTAGCCGCCCAGGACGGCACTTGGATCCATTTTGACTATGTGCCTGGGGAGAAGAATGTCCGCACCGGCAGTGCCGCTGTTACCGGCAAGCTGTGTGTCATCGGCTCGGAGCTGAAGGAAGCGGAAGTTGCCGCCTTGTTTGGAGTGTAAACCATGATTCAAATTCCCGTATATGTCTTTACCGGTTTTTTGGACTCCGGCAAGACGAAGTTCATCCAGGAGACCCTGGAAGACCCCCGGTTCAATGCCGGAGAGCGGACACTGCTGCTGGTCTTTGAAGAGGGCGAGGAGGAGTATGATTTTTCCACTTACCCCCACCAAAATGTGTATCTGAAGGTCCTGGACCAGGAGACTGTCACCACCAAGCAGTTGAAGGACCTCGCCAAGGAGTGCAAGGCCCAGCGGATCGTTGCGGAGCTCAACGGCATGCAGCTGGTGGGCGACCTATACAGCCGCTTCCCGGAAGAGTGGGTGGTTGCCCAGGAGGTCATGTTCGCCGATTCCACCACCATCATGGCCTATAATGACAACATGCGCAATTTGGTCATGGACAAGTTGGTGGGTGGACAGATGGTGGTATTTAACCGCCTTGCCCCCGGCGCGGACACTATGGGGCTGCACAAGCTGGTCAGAGCCGCCAACCGCCGTATGGATATTCTGTACGATTATACTGACGGCACGACCCAGTTTGACGAGATCGAAGACCCTCTGCCTTTTGATATCAATGCCCCTGTGATCGAGATCAAAGACGAGGACTATGCCCTTTGGTACAGAGATGTGACCGAGGAGCCCCAGAAGTACGACAGCAAGACTGTGAAATTCAAGGCCCAGGTGGCAAAACTCCGCCGGGAGAAGGATACCATGTTTGCCCCCGGCCGGTTTGTGATGACCTGCTGTATCGACGATATCCAGTTCTGCGGCGTTCCCTGCCATTACCCTCAGTCCAAGGCTTTAGAGCCCCGCAGCTGGATTATGGTCACTGCCACCATCCGTGCGGAAAAGCATTCCCTTTATAAGGGAGAGTTGGGCCCTGTCCTCACTGCAATCGATATTCAGACCGGCGCTGCCCCCGCAGTAGAGGAAGTTGCAACATTTTAAGAAAGGAAACGGCGTATGTATCAGCCACTTGCAGATCTTCTGAGACCCCAGAGCTTAGATGAAGTATTTGGACAAGAGCATATCTTGGCGGAAGGCGCGATCTTGCGCCGTCTGATCGACTCCGGCAATATCCCCAATATGGTCTTCTACGGCCCCAGCGGCACTGGTAAGACCACCGTTGCCCAGATCATTGCCAAGCAGACCAACCGCACACTCTACCAGCTCAATGCCACCACCGCCTCCACAGCGGACATCAAGAATATTGTGGCGCAGTTGGATACCTTTATGGCGCCCAACGGCGTGCTGCTGTATCTGGATGAGATCCAGTCCTTCAATAAAAAGCAGCAGCAATCCCTTTTGGAATACATTGAAAACGGCAAGATCACCCTGATCGCATCCACTACGGAAAACCCCTATTTCTATGTGTTCAACGCCATACTCAGCCGTTCCACGGTGTTTGAATTCAAGCAGATCTCCGCAGAAGCAGCGCTCAAGGCCATCAAGCGGGCGGTGTCCTACATGGAAAACCGCACAGCCCTTACTGCACTGCCGGAGGAAGGTGCTTTGGAGTACATTGCCGGCGCTTGCGGCGGTGATCTTCGCAAGGCCATGAATGCGGTGGAGGTGCTGTTCTCCGCCGGTCAACCGGATGGGGACAAGCTGCCCCTGACCCTCAGCGATGCCAAGACCGTTACACAGAAAAGCGCCCTGCGGGCAGACCGGGACGGCGATAACTTTTACGATCTTCTGTCGGCACTGCAAAAATCCATCCGCGGTTCCGACCCCGATGCGGCGGTGCATTACTTAGCCCGCCTTTTGGAAGCGGGACAGATGCAGTCTGCCTGCCGCAGGCTCATGGTGATCGCCGCGGAGGATGTGGGTCTTGCGTATCCTATGGTGATCCCCATCGTCAACGCCTGTGTGGATATGGCGCTGAAATTGGGTATGCCGGAGGCGAGAATCCCCTTGGGCGACGCGGCGGTGCTTATGGCTACCGCTCCAAAATCCAACACGGGCCACCTTGCACTGGACCTTGCCTTGGCGGATGTGCGCAAGGGCAGGGGAGGCGATTTTCCCCGCCACCTGCAAAATGTCCATGCCGACAGCTATACCATGGAGCGGGAGCAGGGATATAAGTACCCCCACGATTATCCGAACCGCTGGGTGGACCAGCAGTACTTGCCCGACGATCTGGTGGGCACCCATTATTACAGCTACGGCGAAAGCAAGACCGAGCAGGCCGCGAAGCAATACTGGGACGCCATAAAGGGGAAATGATCATGGATATTCGCTTAAATGACATACTCACCATGAAAAAGGCCCATCCCTGCGGAGAAAAACGATGGAAAGTTCTCCGCACAGGTGCGGATTTCCGCCTGAAATGTCTGGGCTGCGGCCATGAGGTCATGTCGCCCCGGTTCAAGGCGGAAAAGAATATCCGCGCTGTGGAGCATCAGGAGACCTCGACAGATTAAAAACAGGGTTTGTGCCACCCCGGTGGGAAAAGAGACCGGACGGAGAATGTTCTGTCTGCCTTTGACAACCGTACGACAGCATCAATCGGCAGCCGATGGATTCGGCTGCCGATTTTTTTCTAACCGTCCCAAGCGCAGCAGAAGGGGGCGGGGGAAAAGCCGATTTGTGGGGGCAAATCCCATGCGGAAACTGACCGTATTTTTTTCGTACCATGCGTATACTGTGGCCATGCACTTGCAGGAGGTAGCGCTATGGGTCTTTACATCTTGGCAGTCATTTTGAATTTCCTCGTGAACCTTTTTCTGCTCATAGGCACAAATCAGATGGCCGGCTGTTCGCCCAATATGAAAAAAGCGGTGTGTGCCGCCGCGGTTGGCGGGCTTTACGCCGCGGTATGTTTGCGCTACAGCATTTTGGGGAATCTGCTGTTTCGGCTCGGCAGCATCGCCCTTATGAACCGTATTGGGTTTGGCAGGTGCTTTGGCGGGCGGGGGGTGCTGTTTCTTTTACAGCAGCTTGCCATCAGCGGTATTGCCGCAGGGATGCAAAGCGGGGGTATCTTTTCTGTGCTGCTGGGGGCGGCGGGGGTTTGCCTTGTGTGTATGTGCGGACTTTTCGGAAAGAGACAGATCTCTGTGAAGCTGACCTACGGCGACCGCCACATCTGCGTAGATGCCCTGCGGGATACGGGCAACACACTAAAAGACCCCCTCACGGGACGCCCGGTGCTGGTGTTGGGTGCGGACGCGGCGGAAAAACTTACCGGGCTCACACCCCAGCAGCTGCGCTGTCCGGTGGAGACTATGGGTGTATTGCCCGGCCTGCGTTTGATCCCGTATCACACCATCGATAAAGCACAGGGGATGATGCTGGGCCTTTGGATCAAGGAAGCTACAGTGGGCCGGCAAAAAGGGGGCGTTTTGGTGGCGCTGGCCCCGGAGGCGCTGAGCAAGGACGGAAGTGTACAGGCATTGACAGGAGGAGCGGCATGAGAAAACTGTTTGCGTGGGTATGTGGGAAAAGTGTGTTTTATATCGGCGGCAGCGATGTTTTGCCGGCCCCGTTAAAAGGTCAGGAGGAACAAACAGCTCTCGAGGAACTGGAGCAGGGGAGTGAGGCTGCAAAGCAAAGACTTATTGAGCACAATTTGCGCTTGGTGGTCTTTATTGCCCGCCGGTTTGAAAACACCGGGGTAAATTTAGAAGACCTTATCTCCATCGGCACCATCGGCCTGATCAAAGCGGTGGGGACCTACCGGCGGGATAAGAATATCAAGTTGGCCACCTATGCTTCCCGGTGCATTGAGAACGAGATATTAATGCACATTCGCAAAATTTCCAACCAGAGGACAGAGGTGTCCCTGGACGAGCCGATCAACATGGATTATGACGGCAATGAACTGCTGTTGTCAGATATCCTGGGCACCGACGAGGACATGATCCTGCGCCCTTTAGAGGAAGATGTGGACTTGTGCCTCCTGCGCCAGGCGGTCAAGGAACTGCCCTCCAGAGAGCGGGAAATTGTCTGTCTGCGATTTGGCCTGGAGGGAAGAAAGGAGTTGACCCAAAAGGAGGTGGCCCAAAAACTGGGTATTTCTCAATCGTATATCTCCCGCTTGGAAAAACGGATCATGCTCCGACTGAAAAATGAGATATTGCGGCAAACAAGTTGCGTTTAGTGCTTGCAAAATCAAAGGGTGTCTGTTATAATCGATACGAATTTATATCGATATAAAAGCATATCGAATGAGAGAAGGACAAGAAATGGAGAAACAAGAGATCTCAAAATCCGTATTGAAAAGACTCCCCGGATATTTGTCCTATTTGAAAAGTATTCCCGAGGATGCTTCTCCCTATATTTCTGCCACGGCGCTGGCCAATGCCCTGGACATGGGCGAGGTGCAGGTGCGCAAAGACCTGGCGAAGGTATCTACAGGCGGCAGGCCCAAGATCGGTTATCTGCGGGAAAATCTGATTGAGGATATCAGCCAGTTTCTGGGCTACGACAACACTACCGATGCCGTGCTCATCGGCGCAGGTAAGCTGGGACAGGCTCTTTGCGGTTACAATGGCTTCAGCGCCTACGGCCTGAATATTTTGGCGGCATTCGATGTCAGCCCTTCCGCCACTAAGACCGAAGAGGGCAAGCCGATCTATCATATGGAGCATCTGCAAAGCTTCTGCCGTACCAATAAGGTGCTCATGGGTATCATCACCGTTCCTGCGGACTTCGCCCAAACGGTTTGCGACCAGCTGATCGATTGCGGCGTAAAGGCAATTTGGAATTTTGCCCCCACACACCTGGATGTTCCCCAGGGAATCTTGGTACAGAACGAGAATATGGCAACCTCTCTTGCGGTGCTGTCTATGCACCTGCAGGCTCAGATTAAGGAGAAAAAATAATGGAATACAGAATCTTAGGTAAAACGGGTTTGAAAATTTCCCGATTGGGTTTTGGCGGTATTCCCATCCAGCGTATCGATGCTGAGGGAACGAAGACTGTCATCCGCCACCTGCATAAGGCCGGTGTGAATTATATCGATACAGCCCGGGGCTACACCGTCAGCGAGGAGTACCTGGGCTATGCGTTGGAAGGCATCCGGCAGGATTTTGTCCTTGCCACCAAGTCCATGGCCCGCACGAAGGAGGCAATGGCGGCAGATATCGATATCAGCCTGAAGAACCTCCGTACCGATTACATCGACCTGTATCAGATCCACAATCCCAGCCTGCAGGACATTGAAAAGGTTCAGGCCCCCGGCGGCGCTTTGGAGGCCCTTATGGAAGCCAAGGCGGCGGGTAAGATCGGTCACATCGGTATTACTTTGCACCCTGTGGATCTATTTGAAAAGGCGCTGGAGCTCCCCTGGGTGGAGACAATCATGTTCCCCTACAACATCGTGGAGACCCAGGCAGAGGAGATGATCCGCGCCTGCGGCGAAAAGAACATAGGTTTTATTGCCATGAAGCCCTTAGCCGGCGGCGCTATTGACGACGCTACCTTGGCCCTTCGGTTTATCGCCAAGAATGATGCTGTCTCCGTGGTGATCCCCGGCATGGCCACCATCGCCGAGGCAGAGCAAAACTTTGCCGCTGTGAATGACGATGCACCTCTGACCCAGGACGAGCAGGAGAAGATTCAATCCATCCGTGACAGCTTGGGAACCCAGTTCTGCCGCCGGTGCAATTACTGCGCCCCCTGTACTGCCGGTATCTCCATTTACAGCATGTTCTTGATGCAGGGCTACCATGACCGTTACGACCTGCAGGATTGGGCCAAGGCCCGCTACCATGCCATGGCCAAGAAGGCCGGCGACTGCGTGGATTGCGGTGTATGCGAGACCCGCTGCCCCTACAACCTGCCCATCCGGCAGATGCTGAAAAAAGTCCGCGATTTGTTCGGTGCGTAATATGCAACCCCATGGTAAATTTTCCATGGGGTTGTTTTTTTGTCTGTTCTATTGTATAATGGTCGAAATTTGACGGACAAAGAGGTAACCATATGAAACGTTGGATTGCGGCACTGTTGTGCCTGGTGATGTTTTTGGGCGTGCTTCCCGGGGCAGTCAGCGCCCAGGAGGAAACCGTAAATGTTCCTGTGAACAAAGAGGCGGTCTTAGCTGCCCTGTACGAGGCGGATCTGACCTCTCTGCGGGAAGCGATAGTAGAGGGATTCATTACCAGTGAGGAACTGACCCAGTACTACCTGGACCGCATCGAAGAATTTAACGCGCCTTATAACTGCTTTATCACTATGTGTGATGATGCGCTGGAAAAGGCAAAGGAAAAGGATGCCCTTTTAAAAGAGGGAAAGGCGGAAGGCCTTTTGTTTGGAGTGCCCGTGGTGATCAAGGATAATCTTGATCTTGCCGGCTACCATACCACAAACGGCTATAAGAAGCAGGACTCTCAGATCGCCCAGAGCAACGCCCCTGTTGTGGACGCACTTTTGAATGAGGGTGCTGTGATCATCGGCAAGACCAATATGAGTACCGGCGCTATGCGCGCGGAAACCTCCATCAGCAAGGTGGCAGGCGAGACCAAGAACGCCTATAGCAAGTATTTGGCCTCCGGCGGTTCTTCCGGCGGTTCTGCTGTCGCGACAGCTCTGAATTTTGCCGCGGCCTCTTTAGGCACGGATACCAACTCCTCTTTGCGGTATCCCGCCATCCTCAACGGATGTGTGTCTTTGCGGCCTACTTTCGGTCTGCTGTCCCAGGAGGGAATTAAGCGATTGAACTCCAAGCGGGACATTGCCGGTGCGATCACCCGTACGGTCAAGGACCAGGCAATCATGCTGGATGTACTTACAGGCGGTACTAACCGGTACACAGAAAACCTCAATGCCAATGCCCTGCAAGGTATGCGCATCGGCGTTTTGAAGGAATTGGCCTATCGGAATAAGAGCAATTCCGATCCTGAGATCACAGCTGCATTTGAAAAGGCTGTTGAGCAGATGAAAGCCTGCGGTGCGGAGGTGGTGGAGGTTTCCATCCCCAAGGTAGTCAGTCTTGGCGCCGCCACCGTGAATAACGAAAATGAAAAACGCAAGCCTTTTGCGGATACCTTTGAAAAGTGTCTGAAGGACAACAATGTTTCCGCTGTGATTTTCCCCACCTACCTGTCCACACCCCTGCGCTCCGGAAAGGATGAAAACGGCAAGAACTGGGATCCCTACGCGCAGAACTATATCTCCAATACCCGGGTGATCTCTCCCTCTGCCGGTGTCCCGGAAATCGGCCTGCCCATCGGTTTCCACTCCCTTGGCGCGGGAATCGGTATGGAGATCGCCGCATCTGCCGGCAGCGAACAGCTGCTTCTGGATATTGCCTATTCCTTTACGGAGCATCAAGACCTCCGGCAGACACCTGCTGACGCTCCCAACAAATATGGGGATCAATATGCCGGAACTTTGAGTAACGTGATGGCGGATCACCGCGCAGCGGTGGAAGAAGCAATTCGCATTGAAGAAGAGCGTAAGCTTGCCCAGGAGCAGCTGCGTTTGGAGCGGGAAGCGGCATTGAAAGCTAAAGAGGAAGAACAAAGGGCCGAGCAAATGCTGATCGTCATGTGGATCTGTATTGCTACCGCTGTTTTGGTTGCCGTGACACTGTCCATTGTTTTCTGGGCTACCCGTAAAGAAAAAGAACCTGTGGCATAAAAGAACCCCGGCTACTTAAGGTAGCCGGGGGATTTTCTTATTTGCCGGGCTTGAAGCTGTCCTTCAGGCTAACGGAGCGGTTAAATACCAACTTGCCATCCTTGCAGTCCTTGGAGTCGGGGCAGAAGTAGCCCAAACGCATGAACTGGTAAGAGGCGGGGGCCTTGGCGTTCTCCAGGCTCTTCTCCACCTTACAGCCGGTGAGAACCTCCAGAGAGTTGGGGTTCAGGCAGGCCAGGAAATCCTTGCCGGCGGCATCGGGATCGGGGTCGTCAAAGAGGTTAGAGTACTGACGCACCTCCGCTTCAGCGCAATTGTTGGCATCCACCCAGTGGATGGTAGCGCCCTTGACTTTCCGTCCGTCGGCAGGGTCGCCGCCACGGGAGTCGGGGTCGTAGGTAGCCAGTACCTCTACCACATTGCCGTTTTCATCCTTCACACAGCCGGTGCACTGAATGAGGTATGCGCCCTTCAGACGGCACTCGGGGCCTTCGGGGTACAGGCGCTTGTACTTGGGAATGGGCTCAGCCAGGAAGTCATCGCTTTCGATCCACAGGTCCCGGGAGAAGGTAATGGTACGGGTGCCAGCCTCGGGATCGTTGGGGTTATTCTCCACCTCAAAGGTCTCGCTCTGACCTTCGGGGTAGTTGGTGATGGTCAGCTTAATGGGCTTCAGTACGGCCATAACACGCTGCGCCGTCTCGTTGAGATCCTCCCGGAGACAGTACTCCAGGAAGGCGTACTCGATGGTGTTGGGGCTCTTGGCAACGCCCACGCGGTCGCAGAAATTGCGGATGGCCTTGGGAGTGTAGCCGCGGCGGCGCAGGCCGCACAGGGTGGGCATCCGGGGATCGTCCCAACCGGAAACGTAGTTGTTTTCCACCAGTGCTCTCAGCTTGCGCTTGGAAAGGACCGTGTGGTCGATGCCCAGACGGGCAAACTCGATCTGCCGGGGGTGATGGGGTACGGAAACATTCTCCACGACCCAGTTGTAGAGGGGTCTGTGGTTTTCAAACTCCAAAGAGCACAGGCTGTGGGTGATGCCTTCCAGGGCATCCTGAATGGGATGGGCAAAGTCATACATGGGGTAGATGCACCACTTGTCACCCTGGCGGTGATGGTGCATGTGCCGGATACGGTAGATCACCGGGTCGCGCATGTTGAAGTTGCCGGAAGCCAGGTCGATCTTGGCGCGGAGGGTGTACTTGTTGTCCTCAAACTCGCCGGCGCGCATCCGGGCGAACAGATCCAGGCTTTCCTCCATAGGACGGTCACGCCAGGGGGAGGTGGCGGGGGTATTCAGGTCGCCACGCATTTCCTTGGCCTGCTCGGGAGTCAGCTCGCAAACATAAGCCAGACCCTTCTTGATGAGCTCTACGGCGTACTCGTAGTCTTTCTCAAAGTAATCGGAGCCATAGTAGAAACGATCGCCCCAGTCAAAGCCCAACCAGTGGATATCCTCTTTGATAGCTTCCACAAACTCCACATCTTCCTTGGTGGGGTTGGTGTCGTCCATACGCAGGTTGCAAAGGCCCTGGAACTTCTCAGCGGTGCCAAAGTCAATGATCAGCGCCTTGCAGTGACCGATGTGCAGATAGCCATTGGGCTCCGGCGGAAAACGGGTATGCACAGTCTGGCCTTCGTAGCGGCCGCCCTCTGCAATATCCTCTTCAATAAAGGCATGGATGAAATTTTTGCTTTCTGTGATTTCAGCCATTGTCAGCATCCTCTCTCATGGAAAATTTCCCAAATATTATAACCCATTCGATTTATTTTTGCAACTGAAAAACTGCAATATTCTTGTGGGCGGAAAAAATGGAAAAAACCTGTCGGAAAAATAAAATAATAGTTGTCAATTTGGCTTCCGTATTATAAAATAATATGGATAAGATTATAGGAGGGGATAGGCTTGTCCAATATTAAATATAAGCGTATTCTGTTAAAGGTCAGCGGCGAAGCCCTTGGTCAGAAAACGGCGCAGGGCGACGGCTTTGGACTGGATTTTTCCAAGATCAATGAAGTCTGCAAGGCTATCAAGGAATGTGTTGAAATGGGCGTTCAGGTCGGTCTTGTGATCGGTGGCGGCAATTTCTGGCGCGGTATCAAGAACGGGGAGGGTAAGATGCAGCGCTCCCATGCCGATGCTATGGGTATGCTGGCGACTGTGATGAACGCCATTGCTGTGGCGGATGCCTTGGAAGAGCACGGTATGGAAGCCCGTGTACTTACAGCCGTTGAGATCCATAAGTTCGCGGAGTACTTTACCCGGGATACGGCTAACCGTTACCTCAACGAGGGCAAGGTAGTCCTGTTTGCTGCAGGTACGGGCAACCCCTATTTCTCCACCGATACCGGCGCTGTGCTGCGGGGTGTGGAGATCGAGGCAGACGCTATTGTGATGGCCAAAAACATCGATGGCATCTATTCTGCCGATCCCAAGAAGGATCCCACCGCAGTGAAGTATGACAGCCTGACTTATAACGAAGTTCTGGAAAAGGGACTCAAGGCAACGGATACTACCGCAATGGCCCTTGCTATGGACAACCATGTTCCTATGGTTTGCTTTGGCCTTGCGGA
>JAZRZT010000161.1:0-40262 GCA_045601475.1 Faecousia sp. | reverse complement strand
GTCTTGGTCTTGAAGACTTCGCCTTCCACACCCACAATGTCGCCGATATCGTTCTTCTTGAAACGAGCGTACTCCTCCTCACCCAGCTCGTCGATCTTCACGAACAGCTGGATACGGCCGGTGGCGTCCTGGAGGTCACAGAACATGACCTTGCCCTGGCCGCGCTTGCTCATCAGGCGGCCGGCTACACGGACCATCTTACCCTCATAGCCTTCGTAGTCGGCCTTGATGGCAGCAGAATCCGCATTAAAATCAAACTTAGTCACCAGGAAGGGGTCACGGCCCTCAGCCTGGAGCGCCGCCAGCTTATCCCGGCGGATCTGAGCCTGCTCGGATACGGGCAATTCTGCCTGGGGTTCAAACTTTGCCATGATTTAGCCCTCACGAGAGATGCTCACAACCTGCATCTCATAAGCGCCGGAGGGAGCGTTTACCATGAACTTCTCACCGGCGGACTTGCCCACCACGGCACGGCCGAAGGGGGAATCGTCAGACAGCTTGTGCTCCATGGGATTGGCTTCCTGAGAGCCGGTAATACGATACTCGGTCTCCTCGCCGGTCTTCATATCCTTAACAACCACCTTGCAACCCAAGCCAACACGGCCGGACAGTTCGTTCTCGTCCTCGATGATCACTGCGTGGGACAGCACATCTTCGATCTCGGCAATGCGGCCGTAGAGCTTTGCCTGCTCATTCTTGGCAGCATCGTACTCGGAGTTTTCAGACAAGTCACCGTAGGAACGGGCTTCGGCGATCATGGCCGCGATCTCGCGCTCCCGGGTGGTTTTCAGGTAGTTCAGTTCCTTTTCCAATTCTGCCAGACGCAGACTTGTGATCTTAAATTCCTTTGCCATAATACATTTTCCTTTCTTATGAGCAATATTCCAAACTATTATAGAGGAATTCTCCCTGTTCGTCAAGACTTATTGGGCAGTTTTTAGGATATCCAGGGCCGCAAGGATTTGAACATCCTCCTCCCAGGGAATTTGAGCGGAATACAACTTTGCGTAAGTTGCTTCATCCACCTCCACAGCCTTGTCCGGCTGCAGACCGCCCACATCCGCAAGGCTCACGCCCTTGGGCGTCAGGTACTTGCCCACGGAAAGATTCACCGCGGAGCCGTCACCCAGTTCCATGGTGATCTGGAAGTGGCTCTTGCCGGTGGTGGCCTCTCCTACCAGGGTGGCCCAGTCGTATTCCCGAAGCGCCGCGGCAAAGAACTCCGCAGCGGAGTAGCTGTCCCCGTTCATGAGCACCGCCATGGGCATTTTCAGGCAGCTTTCCCCGGAAGGGTCTACCTCTTCCTTGCCGTTATAATCCACGCTGCGGAACAAATCGCCTTCCGGCAGAAGATAGTCCAAAATCTGCACCATTTCGTCCTTATAGCCGCCGGGATTGAAGCGCACATCAAATAGCAAAGATGTAGCGCCCGCCTCCTGCAGCTCTTCGATCAGACCAATGGTCTCCCGGGCGCATCGGCTGTTGAAGTTATTGATTTTAATATAGCCCACATTTCCGCGGATCAGTTCGCCGGTAGCCACCGCCAACTGAATGTAGCTGCGTTCCACCGCAAAATCCAGTTCTTGTCCGTTCCGGAGAACCACAACCTGCACCGTCGTACCCGCCGCGCCCTGAACAAGGGTTTTGGCGTTGTCCACAGAGAGCACATCCATGCCCTTGCCATCCACGGCGATCACGATATCCCCCGGCTGCAAGCCTGCCTCCGCCGCGCCGCTGCCCGGCTCTACTTTCAGAATCTCCAGACCCTTATTTTCGGGCAAGGGCGAGATGGTAATACCGATGCCCACATAGCTGTTATCCTGCCGCTCCTGATACGCGGCATATTCCGAGGCGGGAATATAGTAGCTCCAGCGGTTACCCAATGCGTCCACCATAGCGGAAGCCGCCGCGTCCTCCACAGTTTCTTTATTATAGTCATCTATAAAATAGCGGTCGATCACCGCGGAAAGCGTTGCCAGCTTACCCTGATTGAAGGCGGTCACAGCAAGGGTGAGTCCCACCGCCACAGCTGCCACCAGCACATAGGAAAGCAATCTTAAAACTGTTCGCTTCTTCATAAAACACCTCTGGGAAAGAATGTTTCCCACAGCCCAGGTCGGGCTGTGGGAGAATCATCAGAACTTGATGTACTTAGCGGGGTTGACGTAGCTGCCGTTATATTTCAAGCCAAAGTGCAGGTGGGGACCGGTGGATTTGCCGGTGGAACCCACATAGCCGATCAGCTGGCCGGCATTGACCGTGTCACCCTTCTTGACCACATAATGGGTCATATGCAGATAACGGCTGATAAAGCCATCCTTATGGTCAATATCCACGTAGTAACCGGCAGAACTGTCATAAGCGGCAGTTTTCACCTTGCCGGAACGGACGGCGTAAATCGGTGTGCCCTCCTTCGCGCCCAGGTCGATGCCGTAGTGCATCTTCCAGACCTTATCCACAGGGTGCAGCCGCATTCCGTAAGGGCTGGAGACCTTGGAATACTTGCAAGGCATTACCCAGCTGCCGCTGTACACAGGCGCGCTGTTACTGCTGCTACTGCTGCCGGAAGAACTGTTTGCAGGCTTGGAAGTAGCGAGCCACTCTTCCCGCTTAGCGTCGTTGTACTCGGTCTTCTTATCCTTGATCTCATCGTCCAGGTTGGCCTTTTTCTCTTCGGCCTCTTCCACCATCGCCAGATACTCGGCGCCGGTTGCCAGCAGGTCCTCCAAAAGCTTATCCGCTTCCGCACGCTTCTTCTCCAGCTCCTGCTGGGCTGCGTCCAGCTCGACCTTTGTTGCCTCCAGAGCGCCGCGCTCGACCTCCAGCTCCGCCTTGGTTGCCTCGATCTCCTTGGCAACATCGCTGATCTCCTTCAGCCGGCGCTGGTCCGCAGCGGCGATCTCGCTGATCATATTCAGCCGATCCAAAAAATCCGCAAAGTCGTTAGACTTAAACAGCACAGACCAGTAAGAAAGCTGGCCTTCTTCCTCCATTGCACGGATGCGCTCCTTGTTCTTGCGGTTCAGTTCCGCAAGACGGTCATAGGCGGCATCCAGCTCTGCCTGCTTATCCGCGATCAGCGCGGTATAAGTAGCAATCTGCTCGTTGATGTTGGAGATCTGCTGATAAAGCTGGAAAATCTCCTGGTCGATCAACTCCTTCTGCTTGACAATCTTTTTCGTCTCGTCCAGATTATCCTGCAGCTGACCTTTCAGCTTGCTGATCTCTTTTTTGATCGCGCTTTGCTCGTCTTTCAGCTTATCCAGCTGCTGCTTCAGCGCGCTGGAGGATTCCTTAGCCGCAGAAGCCATATAAGGCAGGACTCCGATGATCACAGACAGGATCATGATCAGCGCCATGATGCCTGCAAACAGGGAGACCCAAAGCTTACGTTTTTTCATAGATTACTCCTTTTAAACGTCCATGAACTTCCGGATGGAGTTCCAGCTACCCACGATACCGACAAACAGACCCGCTGCCACAAAGGTGACGATCATGGGCCACAAAACATCGGTAAAGGGCACAAAGGTGAACAGCTTCAAAGTGTCTACACTTGCGATCCGGGCGACCAGTGCGTCATACATCAGCCACTCCACGCCGAAAGCGATCACAGCGCCCATCATACCCAGAGAGAAACCTTCCACCACGAAGGGCAGACGGATAAAACCGTTGGTGGCGCCCACCATTTTCATGACGGCGATCTCATCCCGGCGGTCATACATGGCAAGCTTGACGGTATTGGAGATGATCAAAAGGCTCACCACCAACAAAACGATGATAATGGCGATGGATGCGATCTGCAGCACATTTTGCAAAGTAGAGAAGCCCTCCGCCAGTTCGTAGGCGGCATTGATCTTGGCCACACCGGAGATGGCCTCCAATTGGGAAACGGTTTCCTTGATCTGCGTATTGTCGATGAGGGTCACCACATAACGGTGACGCAGATCGGCTGCTTCCACACCGGAAAATGCCTCATCGCCCTGGTGGTCGGCAACGAAGTCCTGCAGCGCCTCTTCCCGGGATACGAACACAGAGTTCTGCACATTGAGGATCTGATTGATCTTCGTGCCCACACTTCTGGCCTCTGCATCGGGAAGTGTCTCATCCACATACACAAGCACTTCGTTGGTCTTATTTAAATTATCTACCATGATGTTTACATTGTAAACCAGGATAGAAAAACTGCCCACGATCAGAAGGCAGGCCACCGTGACACACACAGCGGCAAAGGACATAAATCCGTGGAGGAAGATTCCCCGGAAGCCCTCTTTCAGCAAATATCCCAGATTATTAATCTTCATATTCCCTATATCCTTCCATTCCGTCGCTGACTATCAGACCTTCATCAATCGAGATGACCCGGTTGCCAAATTGCTCCACCAGATCCAGCTGGTGGGTAACCACCAAAAGGGTGGTGCCAAGCTTATTAATCTCCTGCAGCAGCTCCATGATCTCCAAAGAACGGGCAGGATCCAGGTTGCCGGTAGGCTCGTCGGCAATGATGGTAGAGGGGTTGTTCACCAGCGCACGGGCAATAGCAAGACGCTGCTGCTCACCGCCGGAGAGCTCATTGGGATGGCGGTGGATCTTATTCTCCAGACCAACCAGCTCCAGTATGTAAGGCACGCGCTCCTGGATCTCATGATCCGCCGCGCCGATGGCGCGCATAGCAAAGGCCACATTCTCATACACCGTCTTATTTTCGATCAGGCGGAAGTCCTGGAACACAACACCAATGGTGCGGCGCAGGTAAGGGATCTCACGCTTGCGGATCCGCTCCAGAGAATAGCCGTTCACATGCACAGTGCCGGAAGAGGGCTGCAGCTCGCCGGTGATCAGCTTAATGATGGTGGACTTGCCGGATCCGGAAGGACCTACCAAGAACACAAATTCGCCGTCCTCGATCTGCATGCTCACGCCCCGCAGCGCTTCATTGCCTACATCGGTATAAACTTTCGTAACGTCGGTAAACTCGATCATGTATCTCTACTCCAAATCCATAGTTTTGGGGGGAACCGGGGTCATTGGGGAATTTTGTCGCCAAAAGCATGACGTTTCCCCACCCTATCTGTGTAACCAAATTGTAACACATTGTAATCGTCATGTCAATGCCCACAGGGGCAGAAAAGGCTTGGCAATATCGCCAAAAAATGGTGTCGTTTCCTGCCTTTCCGTAAAAACGGGCCGCACGGGAGTGCGGCCCAAGGGCACTTAGCGGCTCTCCCTGGAAGACAGGTACTTGCGGACCATCAGCGCTACCTTGAACACGATAGCATGGTCAAACTGCCGCAGGTCCAGTCCCGTCAGCTTCTTGATCTTTTCCAGGCGGTACACCAGGGTGTTGCGGTGGACAAAAAGCTTACGGGATGTCTCGGAGACGTTCAGGTTGTTCTCAAAGAACTTGTTGATGGTAAACAGGGTCTCCTGATCCAAAGAGTCGATGGAATTCTTTTTAAACACTTCACCCAGGTAGATTTCACACAGAGTGGTGGGCAACTGATAAATCAAGCGGCCGATACCCAGGTTCTCATAATTGATGATGCTCTTTTCGGTGTCGAATACCTTACCCACTTCAATGGCGGTCTGGGCTTCCTTATAAGCATCCGCCAATTCACGCAGGTGGCTGACCACAGTGCCGATGCCGATGATGGTCTTGATAAACAGCTCGTTCTTCAGAGTATCCTCGATAGAGCGGGCAATCTTCTCCAGTTCAGCAGCAGAGGTATTGGGTGTCAGCTGCTTCACCACGGCGATATCGGTCTCGTTGATGCTGATAACAAAATCCTGGAGCTTATCGGAGAACATGCCGGACAGCACGTCCACAGTAGCCACATCCCCATGGCCCAGCTGACGGACCAGGAACACAGCGCGGGGCGCGTCGGTAGCAAAATGCAGTTCCTTTGCCCGGATGTAGATATCACCGGGAAGGATATTGTCCATGATGATATTCTTCACAAAGGTGCCGCGGTCATGCTTCTCCTCATAGAAAGCCTTGGCATCGTTGAGGGCTATGTAGGCCAGGTTGCAGTAGGATCTGGCAAGCTCGTCGTCGCCGGTGCAGAATACGGCGTATTCAAACACATTGGTGTTGCTGGTAATGGCACGGAAGGTCTTCTGACCGAAGGTGACCACCAGATCGCCGGCACCTGCCACTTTCAGCGCAGCATCCGGCCAACGCTCACCCAAAAGGGCAATATCGGTACAGGACACGACACAGCCGTCGGTATCGATCACACCGAAAGTGCGGTCTGCCGCATCCTTCAGCTGCAGGATCACGCTCTGAAAAACACTGTTGGACATAAAAATGCCTCCTTAAAATGTTGCACAAAAACGCATTACACAAAATTGCCCTATTATTATATATAGGTTTTGCACATTTTGCAAGTGTCTTTTGACATTTTATTGCAAAATACCCTCCCGTTTTTATACATTTTTCCAAAACAATGACGAATAACCGAGAAAAGACCGATGTTTTTCACCCAAACATCGGTCTTTTTTTCGTCATTTCTCCAAAAGGGCTATTTCCGTTTCTGACAATTTCCGGACCTGTCCCCTATGCAAATCGCCCAAAACCAAGCCACCTTCTGCCCGGCGCTCCAGGTATGTCACGGTCATATTCCGGGAGGCCATCATCCGGCGGACCTGGTGGTACTTACCCTCGCAGACAGTGATCAGACTCTCACCGGGGCCCAGAGGCTCTAACTTAGCGGGCAGGCAGACGGTACCGTCCCGGAGGGTAACGCCTTCGGAAAACGCCTTTACATCTTCCTCCCCCGCTATGCCCTCATGTTTTGCGTAATAGACTTTGGGCACTTCCTTTTTGGGGCTGATGAGCCGGTGCAACAGATCGCCGTCATCCGTAAAGAGCAGAAGTCCCTCGGTCTGCTTGTCCAGACGACCGATTGGTTTCACACGACTGCGATATCCCTGGGGCAGCAGTTCCATCACCGTAGGCTCTGTGGAATCCTCTGTGGCGGTAACGAAGCCCGCGGGCTTATTGAGCATCAGCACCAAGGTGCCTTCCTTTTGAACAGTCTCCCCATCCAGGGTCACCTGGGCTGTGGTGGAATCCAGCTTGATGCTGCCGTCTTTTACGGACCTGCCGTCCACTGCCACTCTGCCGGATTTTAAAATTGCTTTCACCTGACTGCGGCTGCCCACGCCGCAATCACACAAGAATTTGTCCAACCGTTCCATTGCTTCTCCGTTCTATCCCTGTCCCCATATGAATACGCTGTAGTGCGGATAACACAAGGAGGGATTATCATGTTTGTTATGACCACAAAGGTGGATATGAAAAAGATACTCATTATACTGGCAGCTATCGCTGCCGTGATTCTGGCGCTGGTTTTGCTGTTCGGCGGCTCCGGGGATTCTGTGCAGACCGACGCCCCCGCCGTCACCGGCAACGATGCTCGGGTCAAGTTCCTCACGGATATGGGCTGGGAGGTGGTAAACTCCCCCACAGAATCGTCTCAGGTGCGCATCCCCGAAGAGCAGACCCCGGTCTATGAGCGCTACAACGCTTTGCAGAAAAGTCAAGGTTACGACCTGACGCAGTTTGCCGGAAAGAAAGTCATGCGCTATGTGTACAAGATCAATAATTTCCCGGGCGCTACCGAGCCGGTATACGCCACGCTTTTAGTGTACAAAAACCGGATCATCGGCGGTGACATCACCGACACCGGCGCCCAGGGCGTTGTGCAGGGCTTCCAAAGGGTAGCCAAAGACCCGGTGGAGACCACACCTGTGGAGCCCGCCCCAACAGAGCCCGCGCCCACGGAAACCAAACCTGCCGCATAATCAGTTTACCACAGCCGCCCGTTCTTGACAAGTCCGGGCGGCTATGGTATCTTTTAAGAAATGAATACTCTTCAGGGCAGGGTGTGATTCCCGACCGGCGGTGAATGGTTTTTACAACCATAAGTCCGCGAGCCTTCGGGCAGAATCGGTGTGATTCCGATACCGACAGTTTTGGCAAACACAAAACGACCCTTGCTACCGCATAAACGGTTCTTTTTCCGCAACTTTGCTTTGTATACCCCTTGGAATACACAAAGTATTCCTGCAGCATATACAGCTAAATTTGCGGAAAAATTCCTCGTTTTTCGGTTAGCAATTTTCATTTTGCGTTTGCCTGAGTCTGGATGGAAGAAGAGACGGTGTTTTTTTCTGCTGTTTTGCGCCCGGAGAGTATCTTCGAGCGCATTTTTTATTGGGAGGAACGCCTATGAACACAAAAAAGACCGTACTGCTGGCCATGCTGGCGGCGGTGGCTTATATTATGGTAGCGCTGATCCGCATCCCTGTGGTGCTGTTTTTAAGCTACGAGCCCAAGGATGTGATCATCACCATCGGCGGTTTCCTCTTAGGCCCTATGGCGGCCTTTGCCGTATCTTTGGTGGTCTCCCTGGTGGAAATGATTACCATCAGCCACACAGAGTTTATCGGCTGCGTTATGAATATCCTCTCCACCTGCAGCTTTGCCTGTGTAGCCGCCCTCATTTACAAAAAGAAGCACGATCTGTGGGGCGCTGTCTTGGGTCTTCTGGTCGGTTCTGTTTCTATGATCGCCGTAATGCTTTTGTGGAACTGGCTGATCACACCTTTGTACATGGGCGGCACGAGAGAAGCCGTAGAGGCCATGCTGATCCCCGTATTTCTTCCCTTTAACGCCTTGAAGGCAGGACTGAACAGCGCCTTTGTGCTGGCGCTTTACAAGCCCCTGACCTCCGCTTTGCGGAAGGCCCGTCTGCTGCCCCAAAGCGCCGCCCCCAAGGGCAGAGCAAAGCCCGGTATCTACATTTTGGCCGGTGTGCTTCTCATCACCTGCGTACTGTGTCTTTTAGTCATGCGAGGTATTATTTGAAAACAAATCCCCGGACTTTCGTCCGGGGATATTCTTATTTTGCTTTCTTGGTGAACAGGAAGATGGACACCAGGCTTGTGGCCAGCAGCAGGTAGGGATAGAACAAATACTCCATGATATCAAAGGCGGACAGAGTGATGCCCAATTCTGCCGCGGCAGAAATCGCCACCAGCATCTGCGCGCCGTAGGGAATCACACCCTGGAAGATGCAGGAGAAGGTGTCCAGCAGGCAGGCAGAACGCTGAGATGTAATGCCGTATTCCTTGCTCATTTCCTTGGCAATGGGGTTGGCAATAACGATGGCCACCGTATTATTGGCAGTGGCGATATCCATCGTGCCGACCAGCAGACCCATGCCGATCTGGCCGCCCACACGACCCTTAAATGCCTTATGAATAAAATACAGAAGGGCATCAAAGCCGCCGTGCTCACGAATCATAGAACACAGAGCTGCCACCAGCACCGCCACCATAGCGGTTTCAAACATACCGGCAGAGCCACTGCCCATGCCCGCAAGGAGTTCTGTGAAAGCCATCTGGCCGGTGGCCAGCATGATCACTGCGCCGGAAACGATACCGATCATCAAAACCACAAACACATTGATGCCGATGATGCCGCCCAACAGCACCAGCACATAGGGCAGGATCTGCAAAAGGTTGTACTCGCCGGTGACGGCGGACACATCCTTGCCCCAGGTCATCACGATCACCAGAATCATGGCGAGCAGTGCCGCAGGCAAGGCGATGAGGAAATTGCCCCGGAACTTATCCTTCATGGCGCAGCCCTGACCGTTGCAGGCAGCAATGGTCGTGTCGGAAATGAAAGAGAGATTATCGCCAAACATAGCGCCGCCAACCACGGTACCTACGCACAGTGCGGCGTCAAAACCGGTAGCCTGCGCCACCTCCACGGCAATGGGGGTGATGAGGGTGATGGTGCCTACAGAAGTGCCCATAGCCAAAGACACAAAACAGGCCACCACAAACAGCACCGCCACAGAGAACTTGGGCGGGATCAAAGAGAGCATGAAATAGGCAACGCTTTGGGCGGAGGATCTTCCCACCACGCCCACAAAAGCGCCGGCCACCAAAAAGATCAGCAGCATGGTGATGATATTCTTATCCCCCACACCGCGGCCCATGATCTCCAGCTTGTCATCAAACTTTACCTGGCGGTTTTGCAGGCAGGCCACCAAGATCGCCGCCAAAAAGGCAATAATAATGGGCACATTGTAAAAGCCCATGGGGATCCGCATGCCGTACTCAAACAGAAGGCCCAATCCCAAATACAGCACTAAAAATACGCCGATCGGCAAAAGCGCCCAGGGATTTCCTTTTTTCATAAAAATTCCTCCAAAATCTATCTCTTGGAGTACTTTACCAATAAAAAGCGCCCTTGTCAAGGAATATGACACGGTTTGACATTCTCCATAACGGGTGGTAAAATACAGCAAAAGGAGTGAGCTGTTTTGAAGCGCTTGTACCATAAAAATCTTCTCGGTTTTTCTTTGCTGTGGATTGGCATTTATGTGGTTAGCTTCAGTCTTGCCGACGGTCTTTCCCAATCCCTTGGAACAGAAAAACTGGTCACCCTGCCCTTGGCGCTTCTGATTTCCGGAAGTTTGGTGGCGTTTTTGCTAAAAAACGGTCTGTGCGCCCAATACGGTCTTTGCCACAGCAAGCGAAACCTACGGCAGAATCTATATTATCTTCCGCTTTTTCTGCTGGTCTCCGTAAATCTTTGGGGTGGCGTCAAGTGGAATCTTTCCGTACCGGAAACTGTTTTGTCTATGCTGACCATGGTGCTGGTGGGATTCTTGGAAGAACTGATTTTTCGCGGTTTCTTATTTACCGCATTGCGCAAAGACAATCTGAAAGTGGCGGTTATTGTATCCAGCGTCACCTTTGGAGTAGGGCATATTGTGAATCTGCTAGGTGGCGCTCCTGTTGGAGAAACACTTTTGCAGATCGTCTATGCCACCGCAGCCGGCTTTTTGTTCACCGCGATCTTCCTGCGGGGCGGTAGTCTGTGGCCCTGTATCATCACCCACAGCGCCATCAACAGTCTCAGCGTTATCGCCGGCACTCAGAGCGCCGGCTTGCAGGTGGCATCGGCAGTTTTCTTAACCGTTGTTTCTTCGCTGTACGGCTTTTGGATATTCAAGAAACGTCCATAAACAAAGCGCTTGTCCGAGGACAAGCGCTTTGTTTATTTGCGAAGGCCCGCCTGCACTACCACACTGCAGGCCGCGTCTCCTGTGATATTCACCGCCGTACGCCCCATGTCCAGGATGCGATCCACACCCGCCACCAAAGCGATCCCCTCTACCGGAAGACCGGCGCTTTGGAGCACCATTGCCAACATGATCATCCCGGAACCGGGCGCACCGGCTGTGCCAATGGAAGCCAGCACCGACGTCAGCACCACGGAAAGCTGCTGGGCTATGGTCAACTCCATGCCAAAAGCACGGGCGATAAACACCGCGCAGACGCCTTGGTAGATGGCGGTGCCGTCCATATTGATCGTCGCTCCAAGGGGGAGCACAAAACCGGAGACCTCCTTAGACACTCCCAGGCGTCCGGTTGCCTCTAAGTTGAACGGCAACGCCCCCACACTGCTGGCGCTGGAAAACCCGAAGAGAATGGCTTCTCCCATTTCCTTAAAAAAGCGCAGCGGAGAAATCTTCCCAAAAGCCGCCACGGAGCCGGCATACACTGCCATCACATGGACGCCGTAAGCCAGATAGCAGATGAGGATCAGCTGCAGAAGCGGCAGCAGTACCCCGATCCCCTGCTGCGCTACCACAGGGAAGATAAGGGCAAACACACCTACGGGAGAAATGCGGATCACCAAGTCCATGATCTTTAAAAAGACAGCATTCAATGCCCCCACCGCGCTGCGCACAGATCTTGCCTGTTCTCCCGCCAGCAAAATACCGAAGCCCACCAAAATGGCAATCACGATCACCGGGAGCATATTCCCCTCCACAAAGGGGGCAAGGATATTTGCAGGGAAGATATTTACCAGCGTCTGGGAAAAATCCACCGTGTTGATCTGCGGGGTTTCCTGGATCTGTGTATTGGGAATAAACCCCACGCCTGCCCCCAAAAGATTGGCCAGCACCAAGCCCAAAGTCACAGCGATGGCCGTGGTGCAGAGGAAAAAGCTTACCGTACGAAGTCCCAACCGCCCCACCTTCTTCACATCCTCCAGCGACACAATCCCTAATATAATAGAGAGGGTCACCACCGGGATCACCACAGTCTTAATAAGATTGAGATAGATCTGCCCCACAGGACGGACATAGATCACGGCGGATTCTCCCAAAACAAGACCCGCAATAATGCCTAACCCCAAAGCGATACCGATCTTTGCCGTGAGAGATATTCTCTTTCCCATAAAAAAACCTGCCTTATGATTACTGTTTTTACAGTATTTACCTTATCTTCCCTTTTATTCCCGGCGGTTTTTTATTGCATATTTTTTACCTGGCTGGCAAACAATACCTGCGAACACAAAAACAGGAGGTAACTTATGTTCCGTTCACGAATTCTTTGCCTTGCGCTGGCACTGTGCTGTGTGGTCTCCATGGCCACCATGGTACAGGCCGCCCAGGTAGAAAGCGGCAGTGTTTACTGCTTCACATCCGAAGACTTTACCCAAAAAGAGGCCCTGGCCGGCGTGTGTATCACCGGTCTGCCGGAAGCAAGCGCCGGTACCGTCATGCTGGACACCCGGGTGATCTGCAAAGGTGACATCCTCACCGCCCAGCAGATTGATAAACTCACCTTCTCCCCCCTTCGTACCGAAGAGGATAAGGAGGCCGTGGTAACCTATCTGCCCATCTACGATGACCGGGTGGAAGGCCCCGCTGCCATGACCATCTCCATCCGCGGCAAGGAGGACAAAGCTCCCACCGCCAAGGATTTCTCTCTGGAGACCTATAAAAATCTGCCCAACAACAGCCGTCTGCAATCGGAAGACCCCGAGGGTGAGGTGCTGACCTATACCATCGTGCGGCAACCCAAGCGGGGCACGGTACAGCTGCAGGAAGACGGCAGCTTCACCTATACACCCAAGAAAAACAAAGTGGGTGTGGACTCTTTCACCTATACCGCCGCCGACCCCGCCGGTAATGTATCCCGGAAGGCCACGGTGACCATCCAGATCCTGAAGCCCACCGATGCCAAGCAATACACCGACACCGTAGGCACCGATTGCCGTTTCGCCGCGGAATGGATGAAGAACACCGGTCTGTTCGTAGGCGAGACGGTCAGCGGCAAACCCTGCTTCTTCCCGGAGAAAGCGGTTTCCCGTGGAGAATTTCTGGCCATGGCCGTAAAGGCCCTGGATATCCCCACAAAGGAAGTATCCTATGAGGGCATTCCCTCTGATACCCCCGATTGGCTGAAGCCCTATCTGGCTGCCGCTATGCGCTCCGGTCTCACCGCGGGCTGGCCCGCATCCGAGACCGGTAGCTTTGAAGCAGACAAGCCCATTACCGGCGCAGAAGCGGCGGTAATGCTGCAAAACGCCTTGGATCTTTCCATCTCCCAGGAGACTTTGGAGATCATGGAGACGGATGCAACCGCCAAGGAGGAAGTGCCCGCCTGGGCAGCAGTCTCCCTGACCGCTATGGCAGAGTACGGCATTGACCTGTCTGATACAGAAACCCTGTCCCGTGGCGATATGGCGCAGGTGATGTATCAAGTGTCTCACCTTGCCCCCGACGCTGTGGGCATGACAGTGATTCGCAAGCAGTAAAAAAACGCCCCCAAGGGATTTTCCCTTGGGGGTTATTTCTCAGCTTATTCTTGTAACAATCTTGGGGACACGGGCAACAAGCAATGCCACCACCGCCGTGAGCACCATTTCCGGAATCATATACATACCGTTATAAACCACGGAGTATACAAAGCCTAACATCTCAGGGCTCAGGCTGGCTACCAGGCTTGCGCCCCATGCGGGGAATCCTTCCTGGGTAAAGAACCACTCCGCCCAGCCGGAGAACAGGATGTAGCCGGAGGCAATGTGGGCGACATATCTGGCACCCAGCGCCACTAAGGAGCCACACATTAGGCTCACACCAGGGTTTTTTACACGGTTACGGAAGCAGCCGCCTAAGCCCAGCACCGTAAAGGCAACCAGATAATCCAGCGCGCACATAATAAAGGCATTGACGATCATGGTGCCGTCACCGAAGTAACCGGGCTGGAACGCGGCGGCAACCGTCTTTGCGCCCAAGGCCATTTCCAGCATGGCGTATGCCACACCCGTCACAAGGCCCCATTTCACACCGTGGCGATAGGAGATCAGCACTACCGGCAGCATACTCACCAAGGTGACCTGTCCGCCGAAGGGCATCTCCGGGATAAACATTTTGGACACCAGTTCCAAAATGATGGCCACTGCCAACAGCATGGCGCTTTCTGTAATTCGTTTGGTTTTTGTTTTCATATGAGATTCCTCCTAAAAAGATTAACCGCACTGCAACAAACCCGTCTAAGGTGCTGCAATGCGATCAAAAATCTCATATGTGCATCTTTTCCTACGACGGTACTGACCGTATCAGGTTCACGGGTCAAGGCTTACGCCTACTCTCAGCCGATACTCGGCTCCCCGAAGATAGATTTGTGTTGCGATCTAAGTTGATTATACGACATTTTTGACGAATGTCAAGCCATTTCCAAATTCAGCTGTCTGCCGCCCAGGATGTGGAAATGCAGGTGGTGCACGGTCTGACCGGCATGATCGCCGCAGTTAGATACCACGCGGTAGCCGTCTGTCAGCCCTTCCGCCTCTGCCACCTTGGCGATCACCTCAAAAATGTGGGCGATCACGGCGCTGTTTTCGGCTGTAACCTCCGCCACCGAGGCAATGTGGGTCTTGGGGATCACTAAAATGTGGGTGGGTGCCTGGGGGGCAATGTCCCGAAACGCCAGGACAGTCTCGTCCTCGTACACCTTGGTGGAGGGGATCTCCCCTGCTACGATCTTACAAAATAAGCACATATCGATTCTCCTTACAATCCAATGAATGCAAACACGCCGGTACTGGCAAGGGCCATGATGCAGCCTGCCAAAATAACGCCCAGGGTCACAGACAGCACGGTGGACTTAAAGCCCATATCCAAAAAGCTTGCCGCCAAAGTACCTGTCCAGGCACCGGTGCCGGGAAGCGGGATTCCTACAAACAAGAGCAGCGCCACAAAAAGGCCGTACCGGCCGGTCTTCGCCACCAGTTTCTTTCCGGCCCGTTCCCCTTTCTGCAAGCAAAATCCGCAGAATTTTCCGATATATCTCTGTCTTGCGCCCCAAATCAAGAACTTTCTTGCAAAGAAATAGATAAAGGGAACAGGAATGATATTGCCGATAACGCAAACCGTAAGCGCGGGAATATAATCAATGCCCAAGCCTAAGGCAAAGGGCACGCCCAAACGCAGCTCGATGATGGGCACCATAGAAATGAGAAATGCCAACAAATACTTACCCATATGTACTCCTTTTCATGTTTTTTTCAGTATAACACAAAGTCCACACTTGCGCAATGAAAAAATAAAACCAAAAGGCCATGTGAAAGTTTTACCACAGTGTACAAGAGGCACTGCCGAATCAACAGCAGTGCCTCTCGCCCCATATCTTCGAATAAAAGAAGGAACTACACGATTCTTCCGTTATCCTATCAGTGCGATCTCCCAATCACCGGACCGGGTGCACCAATAGTCCACATTATAGCAACACCTGTCCGCCAGCGCAAGCATTATTTTGGCAGCAACACATTTTTTGTCACTGGTGACAATCCGCATCCCAAAGACAGATGTAATTATGGTAATAACACCCAAGTTTTCGGGCATATTTCCTTAGGCGCAAAAAGTGTCCCACTTTTTTGAAAAGTGGGACACTTCAATTTACTTTCTGCCGGCAACGCCTTTTCGGACCAAAGCCCGCTTCAGCCGGGCTTCCGCCAGCTTGATCTGCATATCTGTAGACTTGTTGTCAGCAAGTGTCTCCTCCGCCCGCTTTTTGGAAGCTTCCGCCCGGGGAAGATCGATGGCATCCGTCCACTCAAATGTGGTGGGTACTAAGGTTACATTGCCGTCCATAACGCTGACCATGCCGCCAATGCAGGCGCCATAGCGTTTCTGTCCGTCCACCAACACAGAGGCTTCGCCCATGCCCAGGGGGGCAACAAAGTTTAAGTGCCGGGCAAGGATGGACACATCGCCGGTGGTGGTGCGCACGGTCAGCTGCTGGGCAGTGCCGTCAAACTGCACACCGTCGGGAGTAACGATCTTGAGTGGAAAGCCGGTCATTTGCTCTCACCTCTGTATTTCTCCACCACCTCGTCGATGCCGCCCACATACAGGAAGTAGGACTCGGGGATCTCGTCGTGCTTGCCTTCGATGATCTCCTTAAAGCCACGGATGGTTTCCTTCAGGGGCACATACTTGCCGGTGTAGCCGGTAAACTGCTCGGCCACCTCGAAGGGCTGACTGAGGAATCGCTGGACCTTACGGGCCCGGTTCACCGTCAGCTTGTCCTCTTCGGACAGCTCGTCCATACCCATGATGGCAATGATATCCTGCAGCTCCTTATACCGCTGCAAGATACGCTGGACCGCACGGGCGGTTTCATAATGCTCATGGCCCACCACCTCGGGGGACAAAATACGGGAGGTGGAATCCAGAGGATCAACCGCGGGGTAAATGCCCAAAGATGCGATACCGCGGTCCAGAACCGTGGTGGCGTCCAGGTGGGCAAAGGTGGTTGCGGGCGCCGGGTCGGTCAAGTCGTCCGCAGGGACGTAAACTGCCTGAACAGAGGTGATAGAGCCGTCCTTGGTGGAGGTGATGCGCTCCTGCAGGGCGCCCATTTCGGTGGCCAGCGTGGGCTGGTAACCAACGGCGGAGGGCATACGGCCCAAAAGTGCGGATACCTCAGAGCCCGCCTGGGTGAAACGGTAGATATTGTCGATAAACAGAAGCACATCCTGATGCTTCACATCCCGGAAGTACTCCGCCATGGTAAGGCCGGAGAGGCCCACACGCATACGGGCTCCGGGGGGCTCGTTCATCTGACCGTAGACCATGGCGGTCTTATTGATAACGCCAGACTCAGTCATTTCCCGATACAGGTCATTACCCTCACGGGTACGCTCACCAACACCGGTAAAGACGGAAATACCGCCGTGGGCCTTGGCAACGTTGTTAATGAGTTCCATGATCAGCACGGTCTTACCCACACCTGCGCCGCCGAACAGGCCGATCTTGCCGCCCTTGGCGTAGGGACAGATCAGGTCGACCACCTTGATGCCGGTTACTAAAATCTCCGTAGCGGGCTCCTGCTCGTCATAGTCGGGAGCGCTGCGGTGGATGGGCCAACGCTCGGCGTCTTCCACCTGTGCGCCTTCGTCGATGGTCTGTCCCAACAGGTTAAACACGCGGCCTAAGCACTTTTCGCCCACAGGCACGCTGATGGCAGCGCCGGTGTCGATGGCTTCCATGCCCCGCTGCAGGCCGTCGGTGGAGCTCATGGCCACACAACGGACTACATTGTCACCAATATGCTGGGCCACCTCTGCCACCACCGTAGTCTCCCCATGGGGTATCTCAATGGCGTTCAGAAGCTCCGGCAGCTGGCCGTCGGGAAAACGAATATCCAAAACGGGGCCCATGATCTGACTCACCGTTCCTTTATTTTTGCTCATGTGACTCAACTCCTTTTCGCGCCTGCGATAATTTCTGTGATCTCCTGAGTAATGGCCGCCTGTCTTGCCCGGTTAAACTTCAGGCTCAGATCATCGATCATTTCCTCCGCGTTTTTGGTGGCGGAGTCCATGGCGGTACGGCGGGCCGCCTGCTCGGAGGCACGGCTTTCACACAACGCGCCGTATACGATGCCGCCCAAATATTCCGGGACGATGGCATCAAACACTTCCTCACTACCCGGCTCGTAGAGGGTCACCTGCCGCGGGCCGGATTTCTGGGTTTCCGCCCGCACAAGGGGCAGAAGCTGCAAGGTTGCCGGGGTCTGGGACAGCACCGACTGGAAATTGGTATAGGCGATGCAGATCCTGTCAAATTCTCCCCCGCGGAAACGGCGACAGATCTGCTTGGCCACGGTGAAGCAATCACCCAAGGTGACCTCCGCCGCTGTCTGGTGCTTGGTGTCCAGCACCGGAACATTCCGGCTGCGGAAAAAGTCCACGGTTTTCTTGCCCATGGGCAGCACGGCAGCATTTTTGCCCCGGATCTCCGACAGCACCAATTTGAGCACATTGTTATTATAGCCGCCGGCTAAACCTCTGTCGCCGGCAATGACTACAAAGAGGATCTTCTCCCCCGCCGTCTTTTGCAGGTAGGGGGAGTCAAAATCCCGGTCGGCATCCACAATGGAGTGGATGGTATGGTGCAGGATCTCAAAATACGGTCTGGAAGATAAGACCTGGGCCTGGGCCCGGCGCAATTTGGAGGCTGCTACCATTTCCATGGCTTTGGTAATCTGCTTGGTAGACTCCAAACTGCGGATTCGGTTTTTAATTTCCTTGGTGGAAACGCCAGCCATGGTAGGCCTCCTTCCTTAGTTTTCTTTTTGGAACTTTTCTACAAATTCCTTGATAGCCGCGGCCAGAGCATCTTCTGTTTCCTGCTCCAGCTTGCCGGTGGTGCGGATGGTCTCCAGCACAGCATAGTGCCGCTCGTCCATAAAGGCGCGCAGCTGCAGCTCAAATTCCGGGATCTTGGCAACCGGAATCGTGTCCAGATAACCCTTGGTCACGGCGTACAGGATGCACACCTGGTGCGCCACCTCCACAGGGGCATTGTTCTTCTGCTTCAGCACCTCCACGATCCGCTCGCCCAAAGCAAGGCGTGCCTTGGTATCGGCATCCAAGTCAGAGCCGAACTGAGCAAAGCTCTGGAGTTCTCTGTACTGGGAGTACAAAAGCTTAAGTGAGCCGGAGACCTTCTTCATGGCCTTGATCTGGGCAGCGCCACCCACGCGGGACACGGAGATGCCGGGGTTCACCGCAGGCATAACGCCGGCGTTAAACAGCTCGGTCTCCAGGAAGATCTGTCCGTCGGTAATGGAGATGACATTGGTGGGGATATAGGCAGAGACGTCGCCTGCCTGGGTCTCGATAATGGGCAGCGCCGTCAGGCTGCCACCACCCTTGGCCTGGGACATATGGGCAGCCCGCTCCAAAAGGCGGCTGTGGAGATAGAACACGTCGCCGGGGTAGGCTTCCCGTCCGGGAGGACGGCGAATCAGCAGAGAGATGGCGCGGTAGGCAACGGCATGCTTACTCAGATCGTCGTAGATCACCAGCACATCCTTGCCCTGGTGCATGAAGTATTCACCCATGGTACAGCCGGAGTACGGCGCGATGTACTGCATGGGGGCAAGCTCCGAGGCAGTGGCGGACACCACGATGGTGTAGTCCATTGCGCCGCCCAGAGTCAAAGATTCCACGATGCCTGCCACAGTAGACCGCTTCTGACCGATGGCCACATAAATACAGATCACATTCTTGCCCTTTTGGTTCAGAATGGTATCGGTGGCGATGGTAGTCTTGCCGGTCTGGCGGTCGCCGATGATGAGTTCGCGCTGACCCCGGCCGATGGGGATCATGGAGTCGATGGCCTTGATACCGGTCTGCAAAGGGGTATTGACCGGCTCGCGGTCAATAATGCCGGGAGCGGGTGTCTCGATGGGGCGGTAGCCGGCCGCATCAATAGGGCCCTTGCCGTCGATAGGCTCGCCCAAAGCGTTCACAACACGGCCGATCATCCCTTCGCCCACAGGCACGGATACCACGCGGCCTGTGCGCTTGACGGTGTCGCCCTCCTTGATGCCGCTGTCGGTACCCAGGATAACGACGGAGACCGTATCCTCCTCCAGGTTCTGGGCCATGCCGTAAGAGCCGTTGGGGAACTCGATCAGCTCGCCTGCCATACACTTGTCAAGGCCCGAGACCTTGGCAATACCGTCACCCACTAAGATGACGATACCGGTCTGGCTGGACTCCAGTCTGTTTTCATAATTTTTTATCTGCTCACGAATGATCTTCGTGATCTCTTCGGGTCGTAATTCCATAGTTTCCCTACTTTCAAAGTACGGTATTTTTCAAAAGGTCGCCGATGGTATCCAGGCGGCTTTGCACCGTGCCGTCCACCTGAACACCGTCATAACGAAGGCGTACGCCGCCCAAGCAATCCGGATCCACGGTGTTTTTCAGCACCACCGTCTTGCCGGTAAGGCCGCACAGCTTCTCGGTCAGCTTTTCTGCCTGGGTGTCGGTCAGGGCCACAGCCGTCACCGCTTCCACGGGCAAAATGCCGTGATCCTGATTGTAACGCTCCTCAAAAGATTTGCAACAATCTTCAAAATGCTTGGCGTAGCCACGCTCTGTCAGCAGCTTTAAAAAGTTCAGCACATAAGGGTGCACTTTATCCCGAAAGCTCCGGTCCACCACCTCGCACCGCTCTTCTTTCGTGATATTGGGGGCGGACAGCAGGCGCAGAAAAGCCTTTTCCTGGGAAAAGCTTTCTTCCAGCACCTGCAGCTGATCTAAAATCTCGGCAGTTATCCCTTCGCTGGAAGCCAAGTCATACAGCGCGCCACCGTAGTTCACACCGATCTGTGTCATACGCCGTCACCCAGTCCTTCGATGAACTCGTCCACAAGTCTGGCCTGGTCGTTTTCATCCAGACTGCGACCCACCACCTTGCCGGCGATGGTCATGGCGATATCGGAGATCTCATTCTTGGCATCGTTAAGGGCCTTCTTCTTTTCCTGGGCGATGTCCGCCTCCGCCTTCTGACGGATGGCATCGGCTTCCGCATTTGCCTGGCGGAGGATCTCCTCCTCCCGGGCCTGTCCCCGGGCCATGGCATCCCGGACGATCTTTTCCCCGGTCTGCTTGGCATCTTGGAGCTTCTGCTCATACTCCGCCTTCAGATTTTCCGCGTTTTCCCTGTTCCGGTCCGCGTCGGCATACAGATCGTCGATCTCCTGCTGACGGCTGGTGATGATGTTCATCACGGGATTAAACAGAAATTTTCTCGCCACAAAGTAGATGGTCAGAGTGTTCAGCAATACAAACAGGGCTGTCCAGAAGTTTACGCCGATAAATTCTTCAAAGTATCCCACTTCTGCAGACTCCTTTCTAAGAATTGATCTGCGTGGGTTACAGCAGGAACATGATCAGCAGCGCAATGACCAGAGAGTAGATACCGGTGGTCTCGGCGATGGCACAGCCCATGATCATGGTGCTGCGCAGAGTGCCGGCAGCCTCGGGCTGACGGGCCATGCCCTCCAGCGCCTTACCCACCGCGTTACCTTCACCGATACCGGGGCCCACAGCGCCGATACCCATACACAGACCTGCGCCCAGTGCCTTACCCGCGATTGCGATTGCAGTAGCTAATTCCATAATAATTTCCTCCTAAGAATCGTTTATATTTTTTCTTTATTAACAAGTTTTATTTTGCCGTTTCCGGCTCGGGCAGCGCTCCGGAGATATAGACCATGGTGAGTAGACTGAATACATAGGCCTGGACAAAACCGGAGAACAAGTCGAAGTAGCACGACAGCACCGCAGGGATGCCGTAGGTGAAAATCGGCACGCCGGGGAGCAACCCGGATACCTGCAAAAGTCCGCACAGGGCCAAAACGCCGGACACGATGGCAACGACCAGCGGGAACACCTTGCGTTTTTTCCGCCAGTACAGAAACAGCGCGACACCTACCCCCAGCAGCACGATACTCACAAGCCAGCCGGAAGCGGCGATCAGATTGATCACCGTCACAGATAGCGCGCTGAGTGCCGCATAAATAATGCTGGTGATAACACCGCCGCCGGCTACATTGCCGAAGTGACGGAAGGCCATGGAAAGGGGCTGGGCGATCTCGGACACCACATTCATGGGCGTCATCACCGCAATGGGCTGGGTAAAGCCCTTGAGCCAGCCTAAGAAGCCGTTATTTTTGATGCTGTGGTACCAGATGATCACACTGACCATCACCGCCCACACCGCCACACAGCTGAGATCCGCCGTGGCAGAACGCAAAAAGCCGGTCAAGCCGATTAAGGAGCAGCAGATGGAGCTTAAGAAGATGGTGCCGATAAACGGCATCCAGTGGGCATTGTGCTCGCCCATGGTTTCCACCACCATATTGCGGAGCATCATCACGCCTTTTTCCACCAGCACCTGTTTGCCATCCGGCCGCTTTTGCAGCCGCTTGCCAAGGTAAATACAGGCCCAGCACAAAAGGACCGTCACCACAAAGGAAGATACCGTGGTCTGGGTGATGGGGATGCCGCCGAATATGGGAACGGTAAAGTAGACATACGCGCCGGTTACACTAAGATCCACAATTTCTCACGATCCTTTCTTTTGAAAAAATTCCCCGATGGTCAGGGTGGGCCGCACAAACAGCAACGGCAAAACCAAAGCTACAATATCAAAGTACCCGCTTTTGCCGCAGAGTATCAAAATGCCTGCCAGTACAAGGATACGGATAGGATAGGAGCCTTGCATCAGCTTTTTTCCGCCCTCCACATCCTGCTGCTGGGCCTTGTCCGCCGCCAGGGTAGCGGCCATCGCCATAAAGAAGAAGTTGCCGGCTGCCAGCACAGCGCCCACAAAGCCGCCCAGCAGCACCGGGATACCGAATTTGCGCAGCATAGCATATACGCCGAACATCAGCGCCACGCCCACCGCCTCGCCTATGAGCACCAGCAGTGTCTGCTTTAACACATATTTGCGGGAATCAGTCATAGTTTCTTCCTCTAATCATGGTCATTGAAGGAGACGGGAGGCGTCTCCTGTTTTTTGTCCTTGGTCATGCGCTCCATGGCCTTTAAGGATGTCCGCAGACCGTCTATGGCGCACACAACGCCTACGATGATCCCCAGGACCACCACCCATTTGCCCAGGTCGAACCGTCCCCGCAGCCATACGCTCAGCCATATGAACACCGCCGGCGGCAGCGCTACGGAAAGTCCCAGCTGGGTCAGCCAAACCAGCAAATTCAGGTTTTTCACAGCTGTTTTATCTCCTATGCATAATTACTGCTATTATATGCTATTTTGTCTCCTCTTTCAAGGAGAACTTTCATTCTTTACACATTCTTTATATATCATTTTAATTTTCTCCCAAAGGTGGTTTCTCATGCATTTTCTTCTTTTCATTTTCGCGAGAATATAGTAAAATAAGAGAAATGACGAAAGGGGGATGCCCAATGGAACTGGAGATCATCCAGGGTGTTGTGGAAGCGGTGGTATTTCAAAATTATGACAACGGCTACGCCGTGCTGCGCCTGAAGACCCAGGAAAACCAAACCGTCACGGTCGTGGGTACCATCCCCCTGCCCACCGTGGGCGAGCGGCTCATGGTCACCGGCAAATGGAGCACCCATTCCTCCTATGGCAAGCAGTTTGAAGCGGAGTTTTTGGAGCGGCTCATGCCGGAAACCGTGCCGGAGATCCTGCGTTACTTAGGCAGCCGGATCATTAAGGGCATCGGCCCCCGGATGGCTGCCCGCATCGTAGAGCATTTCGGCCAGGAAACTTTGGCGGTGATGGAGCGTGAGCCCCACAGACTTTCCGAGGTGTCCGGCATCTCTGCCCAAAAGGCCAAAACCATCGGTGAGGAGTTTCGTCTGCAGGTGGGTATGCGCCACTTAATGGAGTTTTTTGCCCTCCACCATCTGCCTGCGGAATTGGCCGTCAAAACCTACAAGCTCTACGGCGACAGCACCATGGAGCTACTCTACGACGACCCCTACATGCTCACAGAAGAGGGGTTGGCTGCCCCCTTCGGGGCGGTGGACCAGTTTGCCGTGGAATTGGGCTTTGCCGGAGATGACCCCCGCCGGGTCAGCGCCGGTATCCTCTTTGAACTGCGGTACAATCTCACCGCCGGCCACAGTTTCCTCCCGGAGGAAAAATTGGTGACCGCCACTTCCCTGCTTCTTTCCATCGGTACGGACACAGTACAAAAGACCGTGGACCGGCTTTTGGACGGAAAGCGCCTTGTGCGGGATCTGTTGGCAGGGATCACGGTACTGTACCTGCCCCAGCTTTACCATGCCGAACAGTACTGCAGTCGCCGACTGACAGAATTGGCAAACGGCCACTGTAATATCCCCGGAAAACTGGACAAGTACATGCGCCAGGCAGCAAAGGAGCAAAATATTCAATACTCCCATCAGCAGCTGCAGGCCATTGAAGCCGCTGCCACCCAGAAATTGCTGCTGGTCACCGGTGGCCCGGGCACCGGCAAGACCACTATCGTCAACGGCATTTTGTCCCTGTTTGACCAGATGGGCATGGATTGCCTCTTGGCCGCCCCCACGGGCCGCGCCGCCAAGCGGATGACAGAAGTCACAGGCCACGAAGCTTTCACCATCCACCGGCTTTTGGAGGCCGGCATAGACCCCCACACAGGCAATCTGTTCTTTGCCAAGGATGAGAATAATCCCCTGAAGGCCGATGCCATCATCGTAGACGAGATGTCTATGGTGGATGTATTGCTTTTACACAGCCTTTTACAGGCAGTGCCGGAAAATGCCCGGGTGATCCTGGTGGGTGACCCGGATCAGCTGCCCCCTGTGGGTCCCGGCTTCCCCTTTAACGATATGCTCCGCAGCGGCACGCTGCCCTCTGTACGGCTGACGGAGATCTTCCGCCAGGCCCAGGAAAGCCTGATTGTCATGAACGCCCACCGGGTAAACAAGGGCGAGATGCCCCACTTAAAAGATGTAAAGAACGATTTCTTCTTCCTGCCCGCCCGGTCGGAAGAAGCGGTGGGACAGACCATTGCCGGGCTTTGCGCCACACGGCTGCCCCAAAATATGGGCATCCCCGCAAGCGAAATTCAAGTACTGACCCCCACGAAAAAAGGGTTTGCGGGCACAGCCAATCTTAACCGGCTCTTACAGGCATCTCTCAACCCTCCCACCCCCGAGAAAAAGGAACGCCAGTTCGGCGAGTTCTGTTTCCGGGAAGGTGACCGGGTGATGCAGATCCGCAACAATTACGACATCCTGTGGAAAAAGACCGACGGGTCTATGATCGGTAACGGCGTTTTCAACGGGGACGTGGGTATCATTACCCGCATCGATGCCCACATGGAGCAACTAACCGTGGTCTTTGACGACCGGGAAGTGGATTACGATTTCACCCAACTGAACGAACTGGAGCCGGCCTACGCCATGACCGTGCACAAAAGCCAGGGCAGCGAGTACCGGGCGGTAGTACTGGCCGCCTGGAACGGCTCCCAATACCTTTTGAACAAGAGCATCCTCTACACCGCCATCACAAGAGCCAGAGAGCTCCTCATCATCGTTGGCCGGGAGGAGACCATCGCCGTTATGGTGCAAAATACAAAGGTGGGCCGCCGGTACACAGGGCTAAAACTGCGGCTACAGGGGAAGTGCTGATGGAATTCTTACTGAATCTTCTCTTTCCCCGCAAATGCATATTGTGCCAAAAAGTTCTTGAGAAAAACGAGACAGATCTGTGCCCGGGCTGCCGCACCCATGCCCCGGATTTTTTAAAAGCAAAAAGAAATATTCCTTTTGTTGCACGATGGACAGCTTTGTGGTATTATAAGGATGATGTGCGATCCAGCATCAAACGGTTTAAGTTTGGACGCTATCGAAATTATGCCCCAATCTACGGACGGCTTTTGGCCATGCGCCTGCTGGAGAGTCCCTTTGCGGACTTTGATATCATCAGCTGGGTGCCTGTAGGTCCCCTGCGGAAGCTGAAGCGGGGTTTTGATCAGTCCCAGCTTTTAGCGGAGGCTGTGGCCGGGGAATTGGGTAGAGATACGTCCCGTGTTCTGCGAAAGATCCGCAACACGCCACCCCAATCCCTCATCAACGATGCAGCCAAACGCCGGGCCAATGTGTTGGGCGCCTATCGGGTCACGGACAAAGACAGCATAAAGGGCAAGCGCATCCTGCTTTTGGACGATGTGATCACTACCGGCGCCACCTGCTCCGAGTGCGCCAAGACGTTACTTGCCGCCGGAGCCAAAGAAGTATTCTGCGCCGCTGTGGCAGCGGCTTCCCATGATAAGAAATAATCAATTGTAGGTGAGACTATGAATTTGAAGAACTTTCGTTTTCAATTTATCTCCAACGACTTAGGTGTGGACTTAGGCTCGTCCAATGTACTTATTAACATGGACGACAAGGGCATTATTGTCCGGGAGCCCTCTGTGGTGGCCGTGGACAAGAACACCGGAAAGGTTTTGCAGGTGGGCGCTGCCGCCCGGAATATGCTGGGCCGCACCCCCGGCAATGTGGTTGCCATGCATCCTCTGCGGGACGGCGTTATCTCTGACTATGAGCTGACTGTAAAGATGCTGCAGATCCTCTTCCGCAGCACCACCAAATCCTCCCTCTTCACCCCCAAGCCCAGAGTGATCCTCAGCGTGCCCAGCGGCATCACCGAGATGGAAGAGCGCACCATGATCAACGCCGCCATCGAAGCCGGCGCCCGCCGTGTATATCTCATTGAAGAGCCTCTGGCTGCCGCCATCGGCGCAGGTTTGGATTTGAACGGCCCCAACGGCCACATGGTGGTGGATATCGGCGGCGGTACTACGGACATCGCTGTGCTGTCCATGAACGCCGTGGCATCTTCCTCTTCCCTCAAAATCGCCGGTATTGCCTTTGACGAGGCCATCGCCCGGTATGTCCGCCGGAAGCACGGCGTGATCATCGGTCAGAACACCGCCGAGGAAGTGAAGATCCAGATCGGCTCTGTGTATCCCAGAAATGAAGATGCCAGCATGGTGGTCCGCGGCCGTGATGCCAAGACCGGTGTGCCCAGAGAGCTGATGCTCACCGCTTCCGAGCTGTACTCCAAGGTGCTGTTCCGCATGGGTCAGATGATCGCCGACGAAGTGATGGCCGTGTTGGAAGACACCTCCCCCGAACTGGTGGGCGACATCGCCACAAACGGCATCACCCTCACCGGCGGTGGCTGTCAGATCGCCGGTATGGCCCAGCTGCTCACCGAGCGCACCGGCATTCCCTGCGCCATTGCCGACGACCCGGAATCCTGCGTGGCCTACGGCTGCGGCAAGAGCCTTGCCTGGATCAACCATATGTCGGAAGGCCCCATCAACATTGCAAGAAAGCGCCTTATGCGCCAGGGCTAACTGCAAAAAAGAACCCCCTGCTGTTTACACAGCAGGGGGATTTATTATTGACTTAGTCGTCCAGCTCGTCCTCATCCAGGCAGAACTCCAGCAGCTCGCCGCAGTTGGGGCAAGTCATGGAGCCTTCCTCCAGAGTCTCCTCGTCGAATGCGATAAGCTCGCCGCAGGCGCACTTCACTTCGTAAATGGTGCTCTCTTCGTCGCCGAAGTCAAAACCCTCATCCTCAAAGTCGTCCTCATCGTAATCGTCGTCGAAATCGTCCTCGTCAAAATCGTCCTCGTCGTCATCGTAGTAGTCGTCATCCTCTTCGTCCAGGATGAAGTCCTCGATGGCATCCAGATCCTCTTCGATCTCGTCCAGCTCGTCGGAGATGGCGATGGTAGTCTCCTCCACGTCGGTCAGACGGCGGGTCACATCACCCAAAAGGTCCACGATGGCGGCAATCATCTTGCCCTCGGCCTTCTCGGTATCCAGGTCCATGCCTTCCATCAGGCCCTTCAGGTAGGCAGCCTTCTCAGAAATAGTCATAATGTTACCTCGTTAATTACTTGGCGCGGCCCAGGTACTCACCGGTGGTGGTGTCGATCTGGATCTTCTCGCCCTCGTTGATGAACAGGGGCACCTTCACCTCAACGCCGGTCTCCAGGGTAGCGGGCTTCAGGGTGTTGGTAGCGGTGTTGCCGGCGAAGCCGGGCTCGGTAGCGGTGACAACCAGCTCCACAAAACGGGGAGGCCCCACGCCGAACACATTGCCCTTGTAGCTCATGACGGTGCAGGTGTCGTTCTCCTTGACGAACTTGAAGCTGTCGTCCAGGGTGGAAGCCTCGATGGGGATCAGCTCGTAGGTCTCGCCGTCCATGAAGTAGTACAGGTCGCCGTCATTGTAGGAGTACTCCATCTTCTTTCTCTCGATGTAAGCAGTGGGGTACTTGTCGTTGGGGTTGAAAGTGGTTTCAGTCACGCCGCCGGTGATGACGTTCTTCATCTTCACGCGGACGAATGCTGCGCCCTTGCCGGGCTTAACGTGCTGGAACTCGATGATCTGCATGACCTTGCCATCCATGTCAAAGGTAATGCCGTTTCTGAAATCGCTGACAGAAATCATTGGTTTTTCCTCCTAAGAATACGCCCCTTGCGGGGGTGATTTTGTTACAGTTTTTAACCAGTTTATTGTACCCTAAAATTCCCTCTAATGCAAGAGGAAAAGAGAAGTTTTTTACAGAATGATAAGGTTTTTGGGGCTCTTTGTGATATTTTCGTGGCCGTCCTCGGTGAAAATCACCACATCCTCGATTCTCACGCCGAATTTTCCGGGCAAATAGATGCCGGGCTCTGCAGAGGTGACCATGCCGGCCTCCATGGGAACGACGCCTCTTGCGTTAGGACTGGGGTTTTCATGGACCTCCAAACCTAAGCTGTGGCCGTAGCCGTGGCCGAAGTATTCGCCGTAGCCAGCGTCTGTAATGACCTTCCGGGCAGCGGCATCAATATCCTTGCCCAAAACGCCTGCCTTCGTCACAGCAAGACCTGCCAGCTGCGCCTGCAGGACGGTGTTGTAGATCTTCTTCATTTCCTCGGTGGCGTAGCCCAGGGCCACGGTACGGGTCATGTCGGAGCAGTAGCCGCCGTAGAGAACGCCGAAGTCCATGGTGATGAAATCGCCCTCTTTGATCACCCGGTCACCGGCCACGCCATGGGGCAGGCTGGTGTTGGGGCCGGATACCACAATGGGATCAAAGGACAGGTTCTCGCCGCCATTTTTGTACAGGCAGTAAATGAGCTCTGCCTGCAGCTGTTTTTCCGTCATGCCGGCCTTGATTTTGGGCAGAACTTCGGCAAATGCCTTATCGGTGATCTCCTGCGCTTTGCGCATGAGATCCAGTTCCCAAGCCTCTTTCACGGCGCGGAAACCGGCAATCTCCTTGTGCATGGGCACCAGCTTGGCGTTCAGATTCTTCTCGTAGTCCAAAAACTCCGCCACAGACAGATAGCCCTCTTCATAGCCCAAGGTGGCAACACCGAAATCGGCAATGGCCTTGTTCAGAAGATCATTGTAGGGATTCTTGGCGTTCATCTCGATCACATCAAAACCCTTGATGCCGTTCTGGGCGGACTCGATATAGCGGCTGTCGGTAAAATAGCGGCAGCCGGCCTTGGTGACGATGGCAACGCCCTCGGAGATGTGGTGCTCCGCGCCGTAGAAACGGCTGAACTCACTGGTCAGAAGCAGGCCGTCCACCTCGTCCAGTAAGGTCAGATATTTTTCCAAATTTTTCATAGGTTAACTCTCCTTTTTCTTGCGGCTAAGATAAAGGGCATTTCTGCCACATGGCGCAGTTTCAGCCAGATATTATGATTATCGATAGCGGTGACCAAGATCGCCTGGACACCGGCGGCGTTTGCGCCCATGGTGTCGGTATATATCTGGTCGCCGGCCAGGGCGCACTGGGAAGGCTCCATGCCGTACTTTTCCATGCATTCTTTGATGCCCTTGGTAAAGGGTTTCCTGGCATGGGTGATACAATCCAGACCGTATTCCTTGCAGAACACCTTCACCCGGGAACGCTTGCTGTTGGACACGATGCACACCTTGATCTCCGACTGGGCCATGGCCTTCAGCCAATCCCGCATCAGCACCGTGGGGGTGTTGGTGGTATAAGGAACGATGGTGTTATCAAAGTCCAACATCAAAAGCGCAATGCCCCGCTGCTTTAAGTACGCCGGGGACAGCTGGGTGATGGAGTCGATAATAATGGTGGGCAGAAGGGAAAAGGACATATTTTTGCCCTGCCTTTCATAAAGTTTATAAGAATTATAGCACAGGAGGTGGCATTTGTCCATGGGTCTTGGGTGTTATCTTGCCATGACGGCGGCGGAATTTTCCTTCCCCTTGCCACCCCACACCGCCTGGATGGCCTGTCATTTTTCTTCCTCCTCGGAGGGACTTTCCAATCTGCCCGAGCGCTTGCCTCCGGATACCATGCTGATTCTTGATGACAGCACGCCCTTTGCCGGTCACGACGCGAACCGCATAAAAGAGGAACTGGAGAATGTAATTAAAACTCACAACTGCAAGTATCTTCTGCTGGATCTGCAAAGGCCGGGGGATCAGGATGTTGCGGCGCTTTGCCGCCAGCTGACGCAATCACTTCCCTGCCCCGTGATCGTTTCGGAGGATTACGGAAAGGATCTGTGCTGTCCGGTGTTTGTGTCCCCGCCACCGCTTCTTACACCCCTGGAAGATCACCTCGCCCCCTGGGAGGGACGGGAGCTTTGGCTGGAAGCAGCGTTGGACCGGCAGGTGGTGATGGTGACGGAAACGGGCAGTTCTCGATTCCCCTGTGTGGATACCGACCTGACGGAGCCCTGGTTTTTGGAGGAAAGTCTTTTCTGCCGCTACCGGTGGATATTGGAAGGCAGGACCGCCCGCTTTACCATTTTGCGAACAAAAGACGATCTTTCCGCCATGCTGATTGCGGCAGAAGCCTTTGGGGTTAAGGGTGCGGTTGGCCTATACCAGGAATTACAATAAAAAACCTCCCTTGTAAAGGGAGGCAGCGCGAAGCGACGGAGGGATTGTAGCAATCCCCCAGTCAGCTCCGCTGACAGCCCCCTTTCACAAGGGGGCCTTTATTTGTTGTTATTTCAATTCCCAAAGCTTTACCTGCTCCGCCTTTTCGTACAGGCGCAGGTAGCTGTCGTAGCGGGTCTTTTGGATCTTTCCTTCTTCCACCGCAGTCCGAACACAGCAGCCGGGCTCTTTCCGGTGGGAGCAATCGTGAAACTGGCACGCGCCTAAATGAGGCGTGAAGTCGGGGAAGGCATACTGGAGATTCTCCTTCAGCAGCACATCCATCTGTTCCGTGTCAAAGGAGGAAAATCCCGGCGTGTCCGCCACAAAGGTATCTTCTCCCAAGGGGAACAGCTCCACATGACGGGTGGTATGGCGTCCGCGGCCCAGCTTTTCCGACACCTGCCCGGTGGCAAGGTGTAATCCTGGGCACAGAGCATTGAGCATGCTGCTCTTGCCCACACCGGTGTTACCGGTAAAGGCCACCAGTTTTCCTTTGATCAGCTGACGCAACGCCTCCACGCCCTCGCCGGTCTCGGCACTGGCGCGAATCACCGGAAATCCGGCATTTTCATAGATGCGCACAAGATCTATCGCAGGGTCCAGGTCGCACTTGTTGATACAAATGCACACCTGCACATCCTGGTCGCCGGCGATGGCCGCCACCCGGTCAATGAGAAACGGCTCTGTTACGGGATTGACGTTGGCGGCAAAGACTACCAGAGCATCCACATTGGCTACCGCCGGGCGGATAAAGCGATTTTTCCGGGGCAGGATCGCCTCTACCATGCCTTTGCCGTTTTCCACGGTGATCTCCACCAGGTCGCCGGTAAGAGGGGTATCTCCCTTGCGGCGAAGACTTCCTCTTCCCCGGCAGGTGATCACACCGTCGGCAGTTTGTACATCGTAAAAGCCGCTTAAGGAACGGACGATCCGTCCGGTCTTTTTATTTTCTGTCAAAAGGGCACCTCAACAGTCTTTACAACCATTTCATTTATGACCACTTCATACTCCACCACATCAGAACCCTCCTGGTTTTTAATCACCAAAGAATCCTGTCCCTGGGCCAACTCCCCTTCAAATACAGACTCGGCGCCGCGGAGCACCTCCACGACCACAGGACCATTGGCGGTCAGTTCGCTAAGGCCGGAAATGGTAACATCCTTGGTAACGGTTTTCTTCACGGCATAGAGGATGGTCACCACAGCGTTCGCTTCCACCTTGTCGCCCAAGGTCACAGCCTTGCCGTCCACCTTCAGGCCTACCACGGTATCGGCCGGCTGGTTGCTGTCCACAGGCTCCGCCTTGTAGTTCACAAGCCCCGCCTGGGCCAGAATGCTGGCCGCTTCCATCTTGTCTTTGCCCAGAACATCGGGGATCACTTTCATATCCTTGCCCTTGCTCACATACAAAGTGACCGTCTGGCCGCTTACCAGCTGTTCTCCTGCGGCAGGAGAGGTCTTTACAATATAGCCCTCTTTTATCTCATCGTCGAACACTTCTTCTGTTTCGATCTCCAGATTCATATCCAGATTATTCAGAATGATCTCAGCAGCTTCCAGATCCTCTTTTACCAGGTCGTCCATTTCCACGATCTTTTCGGCTTTTCCGGTGCTCACATAAATGGTGATCTTCTGTCCTACGGTAAGGTTGGCGCCTTCTGCAGGATCGGTACGGATAATGTAGCCTTTAGCAATGGTATCGCTGGACTCTTCCTGCTCCACGATCTGCAGATCCATCTTCAGATCATACAGAGTCTGTACACCCTTCTGCCAGTCCCAGCTGGCGATATTGGGCATGGGCACTTTTACTACCTGGGGACCCATGCTCACGGTGACAAAGATCTCTGTACCCTTGGCAACCTTATCTTCTGCCTTGGGTCTTTGGTCAATGACCATGCCGGCGGCATACTGGTCGTTATAGACCTCTTCGTTCAGCTTGATCTCAAAATCGGCGTATTCCGGCAGGGTGTCATAGTGCTCACCCACCAGGTTCGGCACTTTCACCAGCTCAGCGCTGACGCCACCGCCAAACAGGGCGATCAAAAAGATCACAATGGCCACCAGCATCACAGCAGAACAAGCAATGATGGCAATGGTTGCCACCTTATTTCTCTTCTGCTCTGCTTCCGCCTCTCTGCGGCGGCGGGCTGCCTGCTGGGATTCCGCCCGGCGACGGACGACTTCCGGAGGTACGCGCCGCTCCGGTGCGGTGCGGCTCTCCACCTTTTCCGCCGTGGTCACAGGCTTTGTCTCAGGCACTGCAGGTGCCTGGGGGATCTCCGGCACCACTTCCGAGGAAGGTGTGTTGTAATCAAACAGCATCGCCGGGTTCTTGCGGAACTCGTCCAAATCCGCCAGCATAGCCGTAGCAGAGGGGAAGCGGTCACCGGGCTCATGACCCATGGCCTTCATAATGATCTGCTCCAAGCCGCCGGGGATATTGGGGTTGAGGGTAGACGGCATGACTGCGCCGCCATTGATATGCTGGATCGCCACCGCCACGGGGGATTCTCCGTCATAGGGAGGTCTGCCGCTCATCATCTCATACATCACGACACCCAAAGAGTAGATGTCGGAACGGTTATCCACCCGGCCGCCCTTGGCCTGCTCGGGGGAGATGTAATGCACAGAGCCCAGGGCTTCCTTGGTCAGAGTGTTCGCCTTGGACATCATACGGGCAATGCCGAAGTCCGTCACCTTCACAGAGCCGTTTTTCAGCACCATCACATTGTGGGGCTTGATGTCCCGGTGGACGATGCCGCGGCTATGGGCGTGCTCCAGGGCCTTTGCGATCTGGATGGCAAAGTGGAGGGTCTCCTTCCAGTTGAGAACGCCCTTCTTTTCCATGTACTGCTTCAAGGTGATGCCGTCAATCAGCTCCATGACGATATAGTCTGCCTTGTCGGAGGTGGAAACGTCATACACCGAGACGATGTTGGGATGGCTGAGCATGGCAACGGCCTGGCTTTCCGAATGGAAACGGCGGCGGAATTCCTCATCCTCCAAATAATCGTCTTTGAGTATCTTCACTGCCACCAGACGGTTCAGTCTGTGGCAACGCGCTTTATATACACCCGCCATGCCGCCGGTACCGATGACCTCTAAGATCTCGTACCGATTGTCCAGCAGGCGTCCAATATACCTATCCATGTAGTGTTGCTCCTTTCACGCCGGTCAGATTTGTGCCAAAACGCAGGTAACGTTATCCGGCGCGCCGCGGTTTTTTGCAATGGCAAGAAGCCTCTCGCAAGTGCTTTCTTTCTGTTCTCCGTGCACCACTTCAAACAGAAGTTCCTGTTCGTCCACCAAATTGCTGAGGCCGTCGGTGCACAAAAGCAGACACTCGTCCTCTTCCGCCCGGTGGTGGAAGATATCCGACTCTACCACCATCTCCGTGCCGATGGCCCGGGTGATGAGGTTTTTGCCGGGGTAGGTCTTGGCCTTTTCCGGGGTCAGCTCGCCCTTGTCGATCATCATCTGCACCAGAGAATGATCGGTGGTCAGCTGATAGACACCCTTTTCCGTAATGGAATAGGCGCGGCTGTCACCCACATTGATAATGGTGACCTGCTTGCCCTGGATCAGAACGGCCACCAAAGTCGTTCCCATGCCGGAGAACTCCTCAAACTGCTGGGACTGGTCAAACACCGTGAAATTCGCCAGCTTCACAGCGCTTCTGAGCATCTGGTCGGTCTCTTCCATATCCATATCGCTTTTGAAGCTTCTGCGGATCTCCTGGGTGAACACATCCGCCGCCAGAGTGCTGGCAACATTGCCGGACTTGGCGCCGCCCATACCGTCACAGACCACACACAAAAGGGTGTTTCTGTCCAGTTCTTCAATTTGATACACATCTTGATTCTGACTGCGGACGCAGCCCAAATCGGTGATACCCCAATATCGCATTTGGTATCCACTCCTTTCGGAAAGGCTTAGGTAGTTTCCTTGGTATATTTTCTGCGGAGCTGGCCGCAGGAGGCATCGATGTCGCCGCCTAAGGTGCGCCGCACCGTGGCGGGAATACCGCCGTCTTCCAGTGTCTTCTGGAAGTGCATGACAGCCTGGCGGGTGCTGGGTTTTAGAGGACTTTCTTCCACATGATTGAGCGGGATCAAATTCATGTGGGTGCCCATGCCCTTCAGCCGCTTTAGAAGGATCTTCGCGTGCTCTTGCGTGTCATTGACACCGTTTATCATGGCATACTCAAAGGAAATGCGGCGGCCGGTGGTCTCATAGTACCGGCGGCAGGCCTGCAAAAGCTCCTCTGTGGGGTAGGCCTTGTTCACCGGCATGATGGTGTTGCGAATTTCGTCGGTAGGTGCGTGCAAAGATACGGACAATGTCAGCTGCAGCTTTTTTTGAGCTAACTTATCGATGCCCGGCACCAAACCACAGGTGGACAGGCTGATGTGGCGCATGGAGATGTTCATGCCGTCGGGGCTGTTGACCAACTCCAAAAAGCGCATCACATTATCGAAGTTGTCCAGTGGCTCGCCGATGCCCATGAGGACGATATGTCCGATGGGAAGGCCGGAGTCCACCTGGGTAAAGAGCACCTGATCCAGCATTTCAAAAGGCTCTAATTTCCGCACCAGACCGCCTAAGGTGGATGCGCAGAAGGCGCAGCCCATGCGGCAGCCTACTTCTGTGGAAATGCACACGGTGTTGCCGTAGTGGTAGCGCATTAAAACCGTTTCCACGCAGTTGCCGTCGGACAGCTTCCATAAGTACTTGATGGTGCCATCCTTTTGAGACTCCTGCTTGCGGACCACTTCCGGGGCGCAGATGGGATACTTTTCTGCCAAAATATCCCGCAGGACCTTTGGCAGGTTGGTCATCTCATCGTAACTGCGGACGCCCTTATGAAGCCATGTATACACTTGTTTTGCCCGGAAAGCGGGCTGACCCAGGTCCTTGAGGACCGCGCCGATCTCGGCCTGGGTCATGGATTTTAAGTTCGTCATAGGTTTCTCCGCAGACGGCAGATGAAGAAACCGTCTGTGTCGTATTCTCCGGGGACTAAGGTGAGCATTCCGGAGGTGTTTTTGGGGAAAATATCGGGAAGTTCCAAACTTTCAAGGGAAAAGTCCCGGTTTTCTTTTAAGAATTCTTCCACAACCGCTTCATTTTCTCTTTTCAAAAGTGTGCAGGTGGAGTACAGCAGCACGCCGCCGGGTTTTACATACCGGGCCTGGGTAGAAAGAATATTCTTCTGCAAAGAAGGCAGGTCTTTCATCGTGTCCGGGTCTTTGTAGCGGATATCCGGCTTCTTGCGGATGATGCCGTAACCGGAGCAAGGCACGTCGGCAATGACGGCGTCAAAGGCGTTTTCCCACTCTTTACGGAAAACCGCGCCGTCTTGCAACTGCACATCCAGTTTGATGCCCAACCGCTCTGCGCTTTTCTCAATGAGCGCGGTCTTATGCTCGTGGATATCGCAGGAGGTAATTTCTCCTGTGCCTTCCGTGGCGATCGCTGCGGCAAAGCTTTTGCCGCCGGGTGCGGCGCAGCAGTCCAGTACCCTGGCGTTTTGGGGGAGTTTTGCGCACAAAACGCTTAGTTTCGCGGCGCAATCCTGGACATAAAACCATCCCTTTTGGAAGGCAGTGAGCCGCTCCATATCCCCTGTACCGGAGAGGATCAGGGCATCTTTCATCCAGCCGTGGGGCGTAACCTGCGCGCCCTCGGCCTCTAAGGATTTTGTAAGTTCTTCCGTGGTTGCGCGTAATGTATTGGTCTGAATGACCGTGGGGGCAACGGCATTATTTGCCTGCAGCATCGCTTCCAATTTTTCCTTGCCCACATTATCCTTTAACAGGTCCACCAGTTTCTGTGGGTGACTGTAGCGGTCCACATAGGAGCGGGGCTCTTTCAAGCTGCCCTTGGTACGCACAGCGTTTCTTAGAACGCCGTTAATAAGGCCGGGGGCAGACTGCACCTTCTTGCAATACTGTTTGGCAAGACCTACGGATTCATTCACAATGGCGCTTTCCGGGATCTTGTCCATTTCATAGAGCTGATACAGGCCCATATGCAAAATATCCCGCACTGCTGGGTGCAACTTATTGACCTTTCCCGTAAGGAGCTGCCGCAGATAAAAGTCGAACTTCATGCGGTTTTGCAGCACGCCGTAACAAAGCCGGGCGGCCAGGGCCGCATCCCGGCGGTCTAATCTATCCCGCTGGGTATATTCTTTCAAAACGCCGTTGGACCAGGCGCCCTCCTTGCGGCAGGCGATCAGTACATTCAGCGCCGTTTCTCTTGCGCCCATATCAAAGCTCCAAAGGATGACCCCGGAAATAATCCGGCGCAGCCATCCGCTTACCGCCCTCTGCCTGCAAAGTGCGGATCTCCAACACGCCCTCGCCGCAGGCCATCAAAAGGCCCGTTTTCGTAAGGCCCAAAATCGTGCCGGGAGCGGCAGTAGTTTCTTCTTCCGTCATCACAGTGGCGTGGATCTTAAACTTTGTGCCCTGGATCTCGGTGGTAGCCACAGGCCAGGGGTGCAGGCCACGGACTTTGTCGTGGATCTTCTGAGCAGGCTGTGTCCAGTCGATGGGACACATGGATTTATCCAGCATGGGGGCGTAGGTGGCTTGGGAGGCGTCCTGGGGTGTACCCTTGATCTCACCCTCAGCCATGCGGGAAAGCGTATCTTTCAAAAGGTCAGCGCCCAGTACTGCCAGGCGGTCAAGAAGCTCGCCGGCGGTCTCGTTGGGGCCGATGGGAGTCTTGGCGGTGGCGATCATGTCGCCGGCATCCATTTCCCGGCACAGATACATGGCCGTCACGCCGGTCTCCTTTAAGCCGTCCAGCACCGCCCACTGGTAGGGAGCAGAGCCGCGGTAGGCGGGCAACAGACTTGCGTGGATGTTGATACAGCCCTTGGGAGGGATGTCCAGCACCTTCTGGGGCAGGATGCGGCCGTAGGCCACCACGGCGATCACATCGGGCTGCAAAGCGCGAAGGGTCTCCACAGTTTCCTCATCCCGGAAGTTTTCCGGCTGGAGGACAGGAATGTCATGCTCCAACGCCACTTCCTTAACAGGAGAATACACCATCTTCATGCCCCGGCCCTTGGGACGGTCCGGCTGGGTGTATACACCCACCACCTGGCTTCCGGCTTCCAATATTCTTTTGAGACAAGTAGCCGCAATATCCGGCGTTCCCATAAAAACCACACGCATGGGGTGTCCTCCGTTATTCCTCGTCAAACTGCAGTTCTTCCTCGGTGAGGTAGCGCTCCATCACCTGGGTGTAAATGATGCCGTCCAGATGGTCCAGCTCGTGGCAGAAGCAGCGGGCGATCAGTTCCTCTCCTTCCGCTTCGTACCATTCACCGTTTCTGTCCTGGGCCCGGACCTTGGCATAGTAGGGCCGCTTCACAAGGCCGTACTTGCCGGGTACGCTGAGGCAGCCCTCTGCGCCAACCTGCTCACCGTCAGTCTCCACTAAAGTGGGATTGATAAGCTCTAAAATTTCTTCTTCGGTGTCTACCAAGACCACCCGGCGCAAAATGCCCACTTGCGGGGCAGCAAGACCCACGCCGCCGGACTCAATGAGGGTATCCTGCATATCATCCAACAGGGTGTGAAGTTTTTGGTCAAATTTTTCCACCGGCTTGCACACTTTATGCAGCGCAGGCTCGGCATCTGTCAAAATTTTCCGAAGTGCCATGGTGTTCTTTCCTTTCTAGTCAAATCCGTTCACATCGATGAAAGCCGACACGCCCCGATTCTCCCGATCCTGGGAGAACTGGCGCAGAAGGTGGGCCAAAAGCGCCCGCAGCGGCTTTGTCATACGGCAGCGCAAAGTCAGCCGGTGACGGAAGTTATAATTGATCTTGGGTACGGCGCAAGGGGCCGGCCCCAGCACCTCGCAATACTCTTTTTGATACTCCGGGGTGTTCAGAAGCGTGCGGAGGCTGTCCCGGAATTTCACGGCGCCGTGGAGGACTTTGCCCTCGTCCTCGCCGGTGAAGGTGATGATTGCCTGGTCGCCAAAGGGCGGCAGCTTCTGCACCTTCCGCAAGGCAATTTCCATGTCGTAGAAACCGGCATAATCCTGGTTTGCCGCCAGGTTGATGACCCGGTGCTCCGGGACCAAGGTCTGGATCACCGCGTGACCGGCTTGATCGCCACGGCCCGCTCTGCCCACCACCTGGGTGAGCATATTGAAGGTGGTCTCCGCGCCGCGGAAGCTGTCGGTATAAAGGCTCAGATCCGCATCCAAAACGCCTACCAGCGTCACATCCGGCAGGTTCAGGCCCTTGGCAACCATCTGGGTGCCAATAAGCACGGGGATCTTTTCCTTTTGGAAGCGGTCTAAGATATTTTCATGAGTATTGGCGGCGTTTACAGTATCCGCATCCATCCGCTGCACCGTCACGCCGGGGAACAGCCCCTCCAGCTCCTGCTGGACCTTTTGGGTGCCGGTGCCGATGGGCTTCATAGGGCCGCCGCACTCCGGGCACCGCTGGGGCGCAGTCTGGGAGTAGCCGCAATAGTGGCACATGAGCCGCTCATTGGCGCTGTGGTAAGTGAGCCTTGCGCTGCACCGGGGACATTCCGGTGTGGACCGGCAGTCGATACACACAAGGGCCCGGCTGTTGCCACGGCGATTGAGAAACAGAATGGTCTGCTTTCCATCTTCCATGGTCTGACCCATAATATCCTGCAGGCGGTAGCTGACGGACAGGTCATTGCCCTTCTCCAGCTCTTTGCGCATATCCACGATCTCTACCTTGGGCAGGGGTTTGCCGTTATAGCGCTCCCTCAGGGTGTACAGGCGGTATGCGCCTTCTTTGGCGTGGTACATGGTCTCTACACTGGGGGTGGCAGAGCCTAAAAGCACCAGGGCCTTTTCTTTCATTCCCCGCCACAGGGCCACCTCTTTGGCGGCGTATCGGGGGGTGTTTTCTGATTTATAGGAGTGCTCCTGCTCCTCATCCAAGATGATAAGGCCCAGGTCCTTACAGGGGGCAAACACCGCGCTGCGGGTGCCCACCACCACTTTCGCTTCTCCGCTTCTTACCCGCTTCCATTGGTCGTAGCGCTCCGTGGCAGGCAGGCTGCTGTGAAGCACCGCCACCTGATTTTCGAAGTGGGCGGCCATCAGGCCCAAAAGCTGGGGGGTAAGCGCAATCTCCGGTACCAAAAGCATGGCTTGCCTGCCCTGCTCCAAACAATGCCGGATGAGTGTAATATATACGGCGGTCTTTCCGGAGCCGGTGATGCCGTGCAGCAGCGCAGCGCCGGGGTGTTCGCCGTCCATCTGTTCTTTGAGGCCCATAAAGGCCGTTTCCTGCTCTTCGTTTAAGACGAGAGGTCCATTTAACTTGGCAGGCTTAATTTCCCTGCACCGAAGCACCGGCTTGTCCGAAAGGGCAAGATATCCCAAATCCCCTAACCGCTTCACCGTGGCGGGTTTTGCGCCGGTATAGTAGCAGATCTCTTTGACCGATGCGTTGCCCACAGAGCACATCAGCTCCAGCACCGCCCTTTGCATGGCGGCGGACTTGGGACGGGTTGCGGCATAGGCCAGGGCTTCTTCCGGGGAGGATGCCAAAGTGGCTATCTTTTCTGTTTTGTCCCCGGTCTTCCGGGACAGGTCCAAGGTGGCACGAAGCCATTTCTTCCGCA
>JAZRZT010000160.1:0-4357 GCA_045601475.1 Faecousia sp. | reverse complement strand
GTGTGTTCGGGAGGTTTAGCACTTGAATCGAATGTCGATGGCTCGACAGCCCATTCAACTGCTAAAGATCTCCCGTGTGCTTACTTACTACACAGCGAGGAGTTTTTTCGCAGATTCTGTGTTAAAAGGCGATGGCATACTTTGTGTATTCCGAGTCTTTTATAAGCAGAAGCTGCGGAAAAAGAACCGCTGTGCAAAAAGGGCGACAGAAGTCGCCCTTTTTTACATTCTTACTTACGGATGCCCAGCTTAGCGATCAAAGCACGGTAACGGTTGATGTCCTTCTTTGCCAGATAGTCCAGCATGTTGCGGCGCTTACCAACCATCATCAGCAGGCCACGACGGGAGTGGTTGTCGTGCTTGTGAGTGCGCAGGTGCTCGGTCAGCTCATTGATGCGAGCGGTCAGGATAGCGACCTGGACCTCGGGAGAACCGGTGTCGCCTTCGTGGGTTGCGTTTTCCAGGATAACCTGGGTCTTCTTTTCCTTCAGAATCATTGTGTTTACCACCTTTTTTAAATTTACCTCGCGCCAAGTAAAGGGTCGGTGTTTTCCCAAAACCGAGCTGCGGGCATGGACTGGTCATAGCCAGCCCGACTATCTTACCATAAGTTTTCCCAATTGTAAAGGGATTTTTTCATGATTTTCCCAATAATTTCCGGGTTTGCAAGGCATTTTTACGGATTTCTTCCTGTAATTCTTCCAGAGAGCTGAATTTTTGCTCCGGGCGCAGGAATGCGTGGAAGGTCAAGGTCAGCTCTTTTCCGTAAAGGTCTCCCGCAAAATCCAAAAGCCAGGGCTCAACGGTCACACGGTGACCGCCTACGGTGGGCCGGGTGCCGATGTTGGTCACCGCCAGAAATTCTCCTGCCTCCGTGACCGCCTTACAGGCGTATACGCCGAACTTGGGGGTAACCAAGCCCTGGGGGATCAGCAGGTTTGCTGTGGGGATGCCCATGGTGCGGCCCAGTTTCCGGCCGGAGACCACCGTGCCGGTGAGAATGTGGGGGTGGCCCAAAAACAGGGCGGCTTTTTCCATATCCCCGGACTCCAAAAGACCCCGGATGTGGGTGGAGCTGACGCGAATGCCGTCAACGGTCTGTTCCGGCACTACCACGCAGGGGATGCCTTTTTCGGTACAGGCAGCTTGCAGCAATTCCGCGTTGCCCTCACCCATACGGCCGAAACGGAAATCGTTGCCGCACACCAATCCGGCGGCGTTTAAGTCCTCCGTGAGGTAGCGGAAAAAGTCCTGCCAGGGCATATTCCGGGTCTTCTCATCAAAATGCAGGGTGCTGACCCCCGCCATACCAAACTGCTCCAAAAGCAGCCGCCGGTCGTGGGGGGTGTTGATGAGCATGGGGGCAACACCTTTGACCAGGCTTTGAGGATGCGTGTCAAAGGTGAGGGCGCAGGGATTGCTGCCGGTTTCTTCTGCCAGGCGGACGCACGCCCCCAAAAGCGCTTGGTGGCCCCTGTGAACGCCGTCGAAAAAGCCCAGAGCATATATTTTTCTCTCTTTCATGGGGATTACACCTCAAAAAAGCTCTTAATGGTTGACATAACGCCAGACTCGACCTTTGCCAGCATCAAAAATTCGCCTTTTTCATCATAGGCGCGGTAGGTGCCGTCGGGCAGGTCGATGGAAAAACTGTTGCCGTTGCGGCAGCGCAGGCTCTGCTTTTCTGTTAAGGTAACGGCTTCGTACTGGGTGAACATGGAGTCCACCGGGCGCAGGTACTTACCGGGGTCATCGCTTGCCACCAGTTCTGCCAAAGGTACAGCTTCGTCGATGGTATAAGCGCCGGCGCCTACCCGGCGCAGCGCTTCCATACAGCCGCCGCAGCCCAAAGCCTCGCCGATGTCCTTGCAAAGGGTGCGGATGTATGTACCCTTGGAGCAGGTGACCAAAAGCCGGGCGGTCTCCCCATCGAAGGACAGGCACTCCAGCTTATGGATGGTGATGGTGCGGGGTTTGCGCTCCACCTCTTTGCCCTTGCGGGCTAAGTCGCACAGCTTTTGACCGTTAATTTTGAGGGCAGAGTACATGGGTGGAATTTGCTGGATTTCTCCGCGAAAACCCTCTAAACAGGAAAAGAAGGCCGTTTCTGACACGGAAACATCCCGCTTTTCCAGGATCTCGCCGGTAATATCTTCGGTGTTGGTGATGAGCCCTAAGCGCAAAACCGCCTCATAGGTCTTCACGGCGTGTTCAAAAAACTCCACGCCCCGGGTGGCTCTGCCCACGAACACGGGCAAAACGCCGGTGGCCATGGGGTCTAAGGTTCCGCCGTGACCGATCCTGCGGGTCTGAAAAACGCCCCGCAGCTTGCTCACCACATCCTGGCTGGTCCAGTCCATGGGCTTGTCCACGATCACAATGCCGTTCATCAGCCCATCTCCCATTTTGTCAGGTAGGCTTCCAGCTCTTCCGCGGCTTCGGAAAGCGGCTTGCGGATGGAGCAGCCGGCAGCGCCGGCGTGTCCGCCGCCACCAAAAGCTTCGCAGATGGAGGCCGCGTTATAGCCGGGGATGGAGCGAATGGAAACCTTGGTATTCTCTTCGCCGGCGTTGCGCAGCAGGGCGGCAACACACACGCCCTCAATGCTCCGCAAAAAGCCGGAGATGTTGTTCATATCATCCTCGCCGACACCGATCTCTTCCTCCACGGAAGAGGGTAGAGCGCAAAGGGCGATCTTGCCGTCGCAAAGCAGCTTGAAATGGTCCACCACCCATGCCTGCAGACGCAGTTTTGCCAGGGAATTGGTGCCAAACAGCCGCCGGTTCCAGTCGAAAATGTCCGCGCCGGTGGCGGCGCAGTCGCCGGCCACATCAAAGGTGTGGGCGGTGGTGTTGGCAAAGCGGAAACAGCCGGTGTCCGTGGACACGCCCACATACACCGCTTCTGCCATCTTTTCGTCCGGGTCGACACCCATGTCCAAAAGCAGCTCCCAAATGATCTCGGCGCAAGCCGCGGACTCGGAGTCCACATACTCACAGGGGGTGTATTCCCGGCCGGAGCCGTGGTGGTCGATGCGAAGGTCGATATTGTTTTTTAGGTGCTCAAAGGCCTTGGGCAGCATGTTATCTGCTGCCACATCCACGGCGATCAGCAAATCGCCCTCTTCGGGCTGGGGCTTGGTCAGACCTTCCACCAAAGGTGCGTACAGGGGGGTGACCTCGTTGTTTTCCAACAGGTGGGCAGTCTTTCCCAAAGAACGCAGACCCCGGCACAGAGCGGCGGAAGAGCCTAAAGTGTCGCCGTCGGGCTTCCGGTGGGTGAGGATCACAAAGCGATCACGCTCCAACAGCCAGTCAGCGCATTCAGTTCTCGTCAGTTCCTTCATCAGAGTTTACCTCCAAAGAATTGATGAGTTTGAGCATCTTTGCGCCGTAGGTGATGGAGTCGTCCAGAGCCCATACCAGCTCCGGGGTGTAGCGCAGCTGCAGGGCGCGGCCCAGCTCCCGGCGCAGATAACCGCCGGCGGACTTGAGGCCCTTCAGAGCATCTGCGGCCTTATCTTCCTGCAAAAAGCTCACATAGACCTTGGCGTAGCGCAGGTCGGGAGTAGTCTCCACATGGGTCACGGAGATCATGGTGTTCTGCACTCTGGGGTCTTTCAGATTGGGGATGAGAGATGCCAGTTCTTTCTGGATCTCTTCGTTGATTCTTCCGATTCGATTGGATGCCATAGTTACATCCTCCTAATAAATAGTTTTGCCGTGCCGCACCGCGGCACGGCAAATAGTATTATCTCTTCACTTCTTCCATCACGAAGCACTCAAAGATATCGCCTTCCTTGATATCGTTGAACTTCAGGATGCTCATGCCGCACTCATAGCCGGCGGTGACTTCCTTGGCGGCGTCCTTGAAACGCTGCAGGGAGCCCACTTCGCCCTCGTGGATAACGATGTTATCACGGAGCACACGGACCTGGGCGTCTCGGGACACCTTGCCGTCCTTGACCATACAGCCGGCGATGGTACCGATGGCGGAGACCTTGTAGGTCATGCGCACTTCGGCGTGGCCGATGACAGCCTCCTGGTAGGTGGGTGCCAGCATGCCCTTCATAGCGGACTCGATCTCGTCGATGGCATCGTAGATCACGCGGTAGAAGCGCATATCCACGGCGGTACGCTGGGCGCTTGCCTGGGCGCCGGCATCGGGGCGGACATTGAAGCCCACAATGATGGCACCTGCGGTGGAGGCCAGCAGGATATCACTTTCATTGATGGCGCCGACGCCGGTGTGGATAACGCGGACACGGACTTCCTCGTTGGAGATCTTCTCCAAAGATGCCTTCACAGCTTCCGCAGAGCCCTGCACGTCAGCCTTGACGATCAGAGGCAGTTCCTTC
>JAZRZT010000159.1:0-6464 GCA_045601475.1 Faecousia sp. | reverse complement strand
TCTTTCAGCTCCTGGGTGATGTAACGCTCGCAGTTGGTAAGGGTCTGCTTACGAATATACTCGGCGGGAACTTGGTCAATAAATGACTTAGAAACTTCAATATAATAACCGAAAACCCGGTTATAACCAACCTTTAGTGTGCGAATACCGGTGCGCTCCCGTTCGCTTGCCTCAATGGCTGCGATGGTGCCGGAGCCGCCTTCCATAATGTCACGGAGCCGGTCTGCCTCTTCGTTGGCGCCTTTGCGGATAATGCCGCCCTCACGGACAGTCAGGGGAGGTTCGTCCACAATGGTATTTTCAATGAGATCAGCGCACTCGGTGAGCGGGTCGATAGCATCCGAAAGCTTCTGCAACATGGAGCTGTCCAATTGGGAAAGTTGCTGCTTTACGGCAGGCAGAGCGCGGAAACCCCTGGCAAGGCCCAAAAGATCACGGCAGTTGACCGTGCCGGTGACCACACGGGTCATGACACGCTCCAGGTCTGTCACATCCTTCAGTGCTTCCACCAGTTCGCCCCGGCAGATGGTATTATTCACCAGTTCTTCCACAGCACTCTGGCGGCGACCGATCTCCACAGGGTCCAGAAGAGGCTTTTCCAGCCAGCTGCGGAGCATTCTGCCGCCCATGGCGGTTTGGGTCTTGTCCAAGACCCAAAGGAGTGTGCCCTTCTTTTCCTTGCTGCGCATGGTCTCCATCAGCTCCAGATTCCGCCGGGCGTCCATGTCCAGTTCCATAAACCGGCCGGTGCTGTAGTACTGCAGCTGGCGGATATGGGCAAGTTCATTTTTCTGTCCAAAGATCAGAGTCTGCAGCAGCGTGCCGCTGGCGATGACCGCGGCGGGCAGACCGGTAAGCCCTAGAGCGGCCAAAGGCTGACCGAAGTGTTTCTCCAAAAGTCCCTGGGAAGCGTCATAGTCAAACTGCTCCGGACGGCCTTCGTCCACACAGCAGTTCAGCCGCAAAAACAGGGCATCCTCCAAGACGGAATCTTTGCTGCCTTCGCCGCCCCGAATCACTTCAGAGGGGGAGAAGCGGCCCAGTTCCGATGCAGCTGCCTGAGCGTCAGCGCACACCGTGGCAAAAAACGCACCGGTGGAAACATCACAAAAAGCAAGACCGTACCCCTTGCCGTCGCCGTATACGCAGGCCATGTAGTTGTTGCGGCTTTCATCCAGCATGCAGCTTTCCGTAACCGTACCGGGAGTGACGATGCGGGTGATGTCCCGCTCCACAATGCCCTTGGCCTGGGCGGGATCTTCCACCTGCTCACAGATGGCCACCTTGTAGCCCTTATTCACCAATCGTGCGATATAAGAATCCACGGAGTGGTAGGGTACGCCGCACATGGGGGTTTGCTCTTCCTTGGGTTTGTTACGGTCGCGGGTAGTAAGGGTCAGATCCAGTTCCCGGGCGGCAAGCTTTGCATCCTCGTCGAACATCTCATAGAAGTCGCCCAAACGGAAAAACAGGATGCTGTCCTTGTTGCGTTCTTTAATTTCGTTATACTGCCGCTTCATGGGGGTCAGTTCACTTTTCTCAGTGGCCACAGTATCACTCCTTGCTGGCAAGTTCGCCGGTAAGGCTCCATGTGGTGGAGCCGGTAATGGTAATATCCGCAAATGTTCCGATCAGGCAGTCCTTGCCGGAAAGCCGCACCAGTCTGCCGCCCTCCGTGCGGGCGGTAAGCATGTCTTTGTCCTTGCCGTCAATGAGACAGCGCAGGGTCTTGCCTACATAATTTTCGTGGATTTTCTCAGAAATGGCGTTCTGCACGGCGCACAGCCGGTCAAAACGGCGGTTCTTCTCCTCTTTGGGAGTAGGGTCGTCCATCTTTGCGGCAGGTGTACCGGCTCTGGGGGAGAAGATAAAGGTAAACAGGGCATCGTAATGCACCTTTTCAATGAGGGTGATCGTCTCCTCAAATTCTTCCTCCGTCTCTCCGGGGAAGCCCACGATCACATCGCTGGTGAGCACCAGATCGGGCATCACGGACTTGGCGTAGTCCACCAGTTCCAGATATTTCTCCCGGTCGTAGTGGCGGTTCATAGCTTTCAGCACGCGGCTGGAACCGGACTGGAAGGGAAGGTGCAGCTGCTTTGCAATCTTGGGGGAGGCTGCCATGGTATCAAACAACTTTTTGCCCGCATCCCGGGGGTGGCTAGTCATAAAGCGAATGAGGAAATCTCCTGGGATCTCTGCAATCATTGCCAGAAGATCGGAGAAGTCAATGCCTTCTTCCAGATCCTTGCCGTAGGAGTTCACATTCTGACCTAAAAGGGTAATTTCTTTTGCGCCGTTTTCAATCAGCTGCCGACATTCTGCCAAGATATCCTCACTTTTCCGGCTTCTTTCACGACCACGCACATAAGGCACGATGCAGTAGGTGCAGAAGTTGTTGCAGCCGTACATGATAGAGACCCAAGCCTTCAGAGTATTGTCCCGCAGCTGGGGCAGACCCTCGGCAATGGAGCCGGCATCATCTTCCACAAAATAGGTGCGCTTGCCGGTGTCCAGCACTCGCCACAGAAGCTCCGGGAACTGCCAAAGATGATGGGTAGAGAAAACACCGTCCACATGGGGATAGCTCTTTTTGATCCGCTGTACTACATGATCCTGGCCTGCCATACAGCCGCACAGGAAAATTTTCTGACGGGGGTGGCGGCGCTTGGTATGGGTCAGCGCGCCCAGATTACCGAAGACCCGCTGCTCTGCGTGCTCCCGGATGGCGCAGGTATTCATTACTACCACATCCGCACCCTCGGCGCTGCCCACAATGGCGTAGCCGCTTTGGGCCAGCATGCCCCGAATCCGCTCGGAATCCGCCTCATTTTGCTGACAGCCGTAGGTCTCTACATAGGCGGTGGGGGTAAGGCTTTGGCCTACCCAAAAAGCATTTATGGTATCACAAAAGGCAAGCTGACGATCCGTCGCTTCCTTGGAAATCACAGTTGTTTTATTGCTCATTTTGTTGCTCCTTCGCAAATACTATCTCAACTATAAATGATAACATTTTTTTGCTTGTTTTGCAAGAAGAGAATACAGGCAAAATCCTTTCAGCAACACTTCAGCGATCGGTGATATATTTGTAAACAATGTGTTTGACATGTTGCAAAGAGGGGAAATCCGTGGTAGACTATACCCATCATTCGCCATTATGGCAGAAAGAGGAAGTTATGGAACAGGAAAATTACGGCACAGAACAGGAACTGGAAGAAACCGCCTGCCCTGAGGAAGTTACAGAGGAAGTAGCCGAGGCGGAAGCTGCCGAGGAGCTCCCTGCGGAAGAGACAACCGAAGAGAGTGTTGAAGAAACCGAGGAAGCAAATGAGGAAACCGCCGAGGAAGTAACCGAAGAGCCCAAGAAGAAGCCCATGAAGCTGTGGCAGGTGATCCTGGCCGGTGTTGGCGCGGGACTTCTGCTGATAGCCCTGGCTTTGCTGCTTCTGCATGGCATGGGCTTTGAGCTCGTCCCCAAAAAGGACGCCGATGAAGAGCCCAGCGGCACACCCGCTTACACCGCCGCCAATGACTATACCGGCGACGAAGCGGCTGTGGAAAAGGCAGCCGATACCGTTGTGGCCACCGTGGGTGACAAGGAACTGACCAACAAGAATCTCCAGGTCTATTTCAATATCGTTGTGAACGATTTTGTCATGAACTATTACTCCTACCTCAGCGAGATCGGTCTTGACTACACCAAGCCTTTGAATGAGCAGAAGTGCTACTTTGAACAGGATAAGTCCTGGGAAGAGTACTTTGTCGACACAGCGATTGAGACTTGGGTCAGTTACCAGTCCATTGTGCTTTTGGCAGACGAGGACGGTTACAAGATGGACGCTGATACACAGCAGTCTCTGAACGACCTGCCCGCGCAGCTGGACGAGCAGGCCAAGGAGGCTGGCTATGAAAGTGCTGACGCTCTGCTGAAAGAGCAGATGAATTGCACCATGGCAGAGTATGTGGACTATTGGACCATGTATGAGATCGGCGTGGGCTATACCAACCAAAAGCCTGCAGCTGCTGAGGTTGAAAAGTTCTTCAAGGAACACAAAGAGGACTATGAAGCCAGCGGCATCACCAAGGACAGCGGCCCTATTGTGGATGTGCGGCACATTCTTATTCAGCCTGAAGGCGGCGAGACAGACGAAAGTGGAAAGACCACCTATTCTGATGCTGCGTGGAAGGCTTGCAAAGCAGAAGCCGAGAAGATCCTTAAAGAGTGGAAGAACGGCAAGGCCGACGAAGCCAGCTTTGCGGCCTTGGCCAATGAGAAGTCCGCAGACGGCGGCTCCAACACCACCGGCGGCCTGTACGAGGGCATTACCGAAGATGCCAACTATGTGGAGCCTTTCCTGAAGTGGTGCATGGATAAGAAGAACAAGAAGGGCGATACCGGCATCGTAAAGACCGAGTTCGGTTATCACATCATGTTCATGTCCGCAACGGAAGAGTATTGGTTCTATGCAGCCACCATGGACTATTTGTCTGAAAGAACGGAAACGTTGATTGCACAGGCCAAGGAAAAGTGGCCTCCTGTAACGGATATCTCCAAGGTTTGTTTGAAGGAAGTAAAGCTATACTAAAAAATCATCCCCTGTCCGTTTGGACAGGGGAGTTTCTTTACATTCTTGTCACCTGCAGCATTGCCTCATACAGAGCGCAGAATTTTTCATATTTCTTCTGGTATTTGCTGTGGTTTGCAGGCTCAAACATGTTGGTGAAGCCAACACATTCTTTAGAAGCTTCCTCAAAACTTTGGAACACACCGTCGGTCACAGCACCGATGATGGCGCAACCGAAACAGGCAGCTTCCTTTTCTGCGGGGATGACCACCGGCAGGCCGGTGATATCTGCCTGAAGCTGACACCAGATAGGGCTCTTGGAGCCCCCGCCGGTAGCGATGATATGGCGGATTTGAGTGCCCTTGGAACGGATGTGGTCGCAGTTCTTTCGCAGCATAAAGGCTACGCCCTCCATGACAGCGCATGCCATATCATACACGTCGTTTTCTTGGCGCAGGCCGAAGAACATACCCGAGGCATCCGCGTCAAATTCCGGAGAGTTGGTGCCTACCAGATAGGGCAAAAACAGCAGATTGTTGGGAAGCTCCCGCTTCTGCAGTTCCTTGTTCATCTGATCGTAATCGATATCCCCCATGCAGGTCCTGCGGAACCACTCCAAAGAGACACCGCCGGATTCTGCCACGGGGAGCATAATGTGGGTGTCGGGACGGAAACCGTAGTGCATGGCGATACCGGAATCCCGGGGGGCGGGCTCGGCGGACATGGTGGTAAGCGCCATCACAGTGCCGGTGGACAGGGTCATACCACCCAGAGAAACGTTGCCGGTGCCGATCATGCCGGTGAAGTGGTCCAGCGTGCCGATATTTACCCGCGTGTCACAGGAAATGCCCGCTGCTTTGGCAACCTCCTCGGTGACAGTTCCTGCGATTGTGCAAGGTTCTGCCAATTCAGGAAGCTGCTCCTCGGTGATGCCGATGGCGGAGAGCATCTTCTGCCAGTATTTCTTTTCGTAAATGTCGAAGTAGAAGGTGAAGGTGGCGATGGACATATCTCCAAGCTGCTTGCCTGTGAGCTTGTATACCACAAAATCCTTCAGCATCATGAAGGTGGCGGCCTTCTGGAAGATCTCAGGTCGATTGTTTTTCAGCCAAAGGATCTTGGTGGCAGGCCAGGTGGGAAGTACCGCCATTTGGCCGGTTACCGATTCGATCTCGGCGGGGGAGAATTGCGCTTCCAAAACGCCGCATTCCTGAACACTCCGCTCGTCCATCCAGGAGATGGCGTTTGTCAGAGTGTTGCCGTTCTTATCCACAACTACCAGAGATTCCGCCTGGCCGGTGAGGATGATTTGGGAAACGCTTTCCACTTGGTTTTTCTCCACCATGGAGCGGATCAAACGCACAAGTCCTTCAAAATATGTATCCGCATTAAACTCCACAAAGCCTTTCTCCCGGATATAGTCCACGGGAATGCTCTGGCGGTCCACAAGCTGCATATCTTTTGTGTAGATGGCAACTTTGATGTTGGTGGAGCCTAAGTCAACACCGATGTAATGCATGGTCCATGCCTCCTAAAAATCGTTTTTTCTATGATACCACAAAGTGTTTTCCCTTGCAAGAGAGGATTGATCACCAATCCGGCAGGAGTTCATCCCGCAGGGGTAATGTGTGGAAGATTTCCTTAGTGATGGCTTTGAATTCGTTTAGGTCTGTGGTTTTACGCAGTCGCTTGCCCAATTTCTCGCTGCCTTCAAATTTGCAGAGGATATGCCGCCAGTTTTCCTTCAGCCGGAACATAGCGTTCCTCGCACCGCCGAAACTGACAGTATATTCTTCCAAAAGTTCGTTGCAAAACTGTTCCAGTACGGCTGCATCGGTGCCTCCTGTGAGCATGCCGGGATCCGCGATCAAGGCTCTGCCTACCATGACAGATTCCACT
>JAZRZT010000158.1:0-6135 GCA_045601475.1 Faecousia sp. | reverse complement strand
CTGGCTGCCAAATGCAGACACCACCAGGGGGCGTTCATCCAGTCCCAGTTCCCGTCTTGCGTCCTCCCGCTTGGTAAAGACGAATTCCCGACGGACGGGCATGCCCACAGTTTCCACTTTCTCGGGGTTCTTATAGTACTTAGCGCTTTCGGGGAAGCAGGTGAGCACCCGGTCTGCCCTCTTTGCGATCAGTTTGGTGGTCAGGCCGGGAACAGCATTGGCCTCATGGACGCAGGTGGGAATGCCCAGCTTACTGGCGGCCATAAGGGCCGGGAAACTGGCATAGCCGCCGGTGCCTACCACCACATCCGGCTGAAATTCCCGGATGATCTCTTTGCAGCGTTCCACAGACCGCAGGATGTTGCCCACAGCCTTCACATTGTGCTTGATAGCGCCCCAACTGAGGCCTCTGGTCATACCGTTGGTCTGGATAGTGGCAAGCCGGAAGCCGGCTTTGGGCACCAGTTCCTCTTCCATTCTGCCCTTGGCACCGATAAAGAGAATATTACTTTCCGGGTGCCGTTCTTTCCATATATTGGCCACTGCGATAGCGGGGTTGATATGTCCACCCGTGCCGCCGCAGGTAAAAATCACATTCATAGGAGTCCCTCCTGCCGCTTCGCTTCCTTGCGATAGCGGGAAATACTCAAAACAACGCCCATCTCTCCCAAGTTCACCGCCAAAGCCGTTCCTCCATAGGAGAAGAAAGGCAATGCAATGCCGGTGGAGGGCAAAAGGTTGGTGACTACGCCTAAATTTAAAACCGTCTGCACAGCAATCAGCGTCACAAGGCCGGCCGCTAGGACTGTGGAAAACCGGTCCTGGGCCTGCAGGGCGATGCGGTAACCCCGGACGACCAGCGCGCCGAAAAGCACGATGATGGCAAGCGCCCCCACAAGGCCCAATTCTTCGCAAATGATAGCGAAAATGTAGTCGTTATACTGAAATGGCAGGTACAGATATTTCTGCCTGCTCTTTCCGATCCCCCGTCCGAACAAGCCGCCGGAGCCGATGGCATACAGGGATTGGAGGATCTGATAGCCGGTATCCCCCGGGTCTTTTTCCGGGTGGAGCCAGGCGGTGACCCGGTCACCGGCATAGCCCATCAGGCTGATATAGACAATCACAAACACAACGGCGACCCCTGCCCCGGCCAACAGCCACTTGGGGTGAGTACCGGCAACGAACATCATCACCACCGCCACAAGGCCCATGAGCATGATGGCGGACAGGTGCTTCTCCAACGCCAAGGGCACCAATATCCCCAAAAGCGCTCCGCCGAAACCCAAAACACCGTAGCGGAATTCCTTTGCCGACGGGCCAAATCCTTTGGTTAGCCGGGCAAAGAGCAATATCATGGTAAATTTCGCGATCTCCGACGGCTGAAACTGCAGGCCGCCGATGTTAATCCACCGTCTTGCGCCGTTGACCGACTGACCAAACAGCAACACGGACAGCAGAAGCAATATGCTGACGCCGTACAGCGGCCATGCCATACGCAGCCAAAAGTCCGCCGGGATCCGGCTGATGGCCCACATCGCCCCCAAGCCCAAAAGGGCGCAGATGCCCTGCTTTTGCAGGTAGCGGGTGGAGACGGTGTAGCCGGTATCATACTGGCTTTGGGCACAGCTTGCCGAGTACAACATGGCAAGGCCCACGCCCAAAAGGAGCATCAGCAGTATAAGAAAAGGGATATCGATAGTGTAGTCTTTTTGACGCCGTTTCAAACGGCGGTCCGCTTTGGCATACAGAGTACGCTCTGCTGCCATAAAAGCTCCTTTCAGATAAAGCTACGGATGCCGAACCAGGCCACAACGCACATTACCGCGGTAATTGCGGTGAATACCAAAACGATCTTGACTTCCTTCCAGCCGCACATTTCAAAATGGTGGTGGATGGGAGACATCTTGAAAAGCCGCTTGCCGTGGGTCAGCTTGAAATAGCCCACCTGCAAGATCACGGACATGGTCTCGATAATATACACAAGGCCCACTAAGACCAGCACCAAAGGCATGTCCAGAGCGAAAGCCATGGCACACACCATGCCGCCTAAAAACAATGAGCCGGTATCACCCATAAACACCTTGGCAGGATGCCAGTTGTAGAACAGGTACGCCACCAATGCGCCGGCCAAGGATGCAGGCAGCAGCGCCAGGTCCAGTCTGCCCTTGGCAAAAGCCGCCACAGCGAAAAACACCATAACAGGCAGCGTCACACTGCCGCACAGGCCATCGATGCCGTCGGTGAGATTCACCGCATTGACACAGCCTACCATGATAAACATGGCAACAAAGATGTACAAAAGGATGTGCAGCTTGATGGGTGTTTCCACAAAAGGAATGTACACACTGGTGGTGAGGTTGCCCTGCTTATACAGCAAGTACAGGTAAACGGCGGACACCGCCATTTGCAAAAGCGCTTTCTGCAAAGAGGTCAGGCCCAAATTCCGCTTGAACTTCAGCTTGAAGAAATCATCCAAAAAGCCCACAAGGCCAAAGCAAAGGCTCAGACCCAGCACATAAAAGGCCGTGAAGTCCTCCACAAAGAAACTGCTGATGACCATGCAGATGATCACCGCACCGATAAACATGAGGCCGCCCATCATGGGAGTGCCTGCCTTATTATTGTGCCATGTGGGGCCGATCTCCCGAATGGACTGTCCTGCCTTCAGCGCCCGCAAAACAGGCAGCAGAAGGTATCCCAAACCGCCGGAGAGTACGCCGCCCACCAAGGCTGCGATAAGGAGTCTTGTCATGCTGTTTCCTCCGAATTATCTCTCTTCTTCCAAAAACTTTTCCAAAATCAGTTCCATGCGCATGCCCCGGCTACCCTTAAAGAGCAGGACATCCCCGGGCTGCACCACCTGCTTCAGAACCGAAACCAAACGGTCACGGTCTGTAAAGGCCCTTGCCCGGGTCTCGGTCATGCCGCCGGTAATACAGCCGTCAAGTACGCGAACACTGTTGGGACCATACGCAAAGACCAAGTCCGTCTTTTCCGCGGCTACACGGCCCAGCTTATAGTGCTCCGCCTCTGCGCAGACACCTAATTCCAGCATGTCGCCCAACACCGCAATACGGCGGCCGGGTTTCTTTTCCAGTACCGCCAACGCAGCCGCCATGGACTCGGGGCCGGCGTTATAGTAGTCACGGATGATGGTATAGCCGTTTCTCTCTTCGATCTCCTGGCGGCCGGCCATAGTCTCAAACCGCGCCAGGCTTTCTTTGATCTGCTCCTGAGGAACACCCAACTCCATACCCACTGCAATGGCTGCCAGGGAGTCAAGCACATAGTGTTCTCCCTCCAGGGGCAATGCGATTTCGGTGTCGATGCCCTCGCCGGCAACCGAAAACCGCAGGATACCGCCTTTCTGGGTCACCCGGCTTGCCACGACGGTGCTCTCATCATTGGAAGCGCCAAAGTAGATCGGCTGTAAGTCCTCTCGTTTCCGCAAATTCCATAGCAATGCGTCATCGCCGTTCAGAAACAGCTTTCCTTTGCCGCCCATGCCTTCCAGGATCTCCAGCTTTGCCTGGAGGATGCCCTCCTGGGAGCCCAGGTGCTCAATATGCATAGTGCCGATATTGATGATCACGCCCACATCCGGCTTGGCAATATCCGAAAGGTAGGCGATCTCCCGGAAATGGTTCATACCCATCTCCAAAACCGCCACTTCCGTATCCTCCGGCATGGCTAAGATGGCCATGGGCATGCCGATGTCGTTATTAAAGTTTGCCGGGGTCTTGCTCACCTTATAGCAGGAGGACAAGACACAGGCGATCATTTCCTTGGTGGTGCTTTTGCCTACAGAGCCGGTGACGCCCACAACCTTCATTCCCAAGCGTTTCCGTTCCTGCCGGGCAATATTGCCCAGAGCAATGCGGGTATCCTCCACAACGATGGCGGGATAATCGCCGTCACAGTGGGTGCACAGTACCGCCGCCGCGCCCTTTTGGAGGGCGGCAGGGATGAAATCATGGCCGTCTCTTGCACCCTTCAGGGCAACAAACAGCTGACCTTCTTCTATTTTACGGGTATCGTTATTGGCGCCTAAGAAGGTGATATCTTTATATTTCGGGTCGATATGACCGCCGCACCAGTCGGCAGCCTGCTGAAGGGTAATTCTACCCATGTAATTACCTCGTTTCTTCCAGGTACTCCATAACGACTTCCCGTTCATCCAAATGATGCTTCACGCCGTTGATCTCCTGGTAGGTCTCGTGGCCCTTTCCGGCCAATACGATTATATCATATTTTTCCGCAATGTCCATAGCGTGACGAATGGCCGCCGGGCGGTTTTCCATGACGATGTAATTGCGGCCTGCCTCCTTGGCGCCCACAAGGATATCCTCAATAATATCCATAGGCACCTCCGTACGGGGATTGTCGGAGGTGATGATGGCAATATCCGACAGTTCTACACCGATACGACCCATAATGGGCCGCTTGATGGGATCCCGGTCGCCGCCGCAGCCAAACACGCTGATGAGACGCCCTTTGCAGAAGCCGCGGACAGAGGACAGAACATTTTCCAAGCCGTCCGGGGTATGGGCATAGTCGATGAGTACCGTGTAGGGCTTACCGGGAGTAGGAACAACTTCCACTCGACCCTTAACGCCCTTGGCACTCTCCAGGGCCTTGGCAGCATCCTCTAAGGAAATGCCCAGCTGCAAAGCACAGCCCAAGGCGGTCAGAGCATTATACACGGTGAACTTACCGGGGATGGGCAAGGAAACCTTGACGGACTGCGCATCCAAGACAGCGGTGAAGCGGATGCCGTCGGAGAGGAGTTCCAGGTCCTCGGCATGCAGGCCGTTTTCTGTCTGGACGGAGGTCTGCAGCAGATCTTCTCCTGCCAAGCGGGTCACCCGGTCGTACCAGGGGTCGTCGCAATTGGCCACGGACTTTTCGCTTCTTGCAAACAGTTCTGCCTTAGCATCGCAATAAGCTTCCATCGTCTTGTGGAAATCCAGATGATCTTCCGTGAGGTTGGTAAACGCGCCCACGGCAAAACTCACACCGCCCACCCGCTCTAAGGTCAGGGCATGGGAGGAGACCTCCATAATTACATGGGAGCAGCCGCCGTCACGCATGCGGGCAAACAGCCCCTGAAGTTCAAAGCTTTCCGGCGTGGTACGCTCCGTGGGAACGACCTCATGGCCGATGAGATTTTCCATGGTGCCAACGAGACCCACCTTGGCATCTTTGACCGTTTCCAGAATGTGCTTTAAAAGCAGCGTGGAAGAGGTTTTGCCGTTGGTGCCGGTAATTCCGATGAGCGTCATGGCATCGGCAGGTCTGCCGTAGAAATTACAACCGATCAGCGCTAAAGCCATGCGGTCGGAGTCCACCAAAACATAAGGAATGTCCTCCTGGGGTTTTACAGCGGTGACTACTGCGGCAGCACCCTTTTCCATAGCCATAGGAATATAGCGGTTGCCGTCGGTAACAAAGCCGGTGACTGCCACGAACAGGCTGCCTGCGGTGACTTTCCGGGAGTCGTAGACCACATCGGTGATCTCGGTATGCAGATCGGCGGTGGTTTCCAACACATTAACGCCGCGAAGTAAATCTTGAAGCTTCATAGGTCTCTCCTTTTTACGGACTTGTGCGTGTATCCGCAAACTCTAATTCTATGGTCGTTCCCACAGGCACTTTCGTGCCCTTTGGTACGGATTGGCTGACTGCTGTAACGTAAGATGCGATCTCGTGATTGCCTTTGGGCAAGATGTAGAGTCCCAAAGCGCCGGCAGCATCGTTTGCCTGCTGGCGGTGCAGTCCCGTAAAGTCCGGGACTTCCACTTCCCTATCCTCCGAGTTTTCACCCATGTACACAAGGACCTGAGAATCGCCGGGAAGGCTTCGGCCCGGACCGGGAATCTGATCGGTGACCGTCTCCCCTTCCCCTACAAACACCGGAGTAAGGGTTTGTTCTTTTAAGTATTTTTTGACTTCGGTACTTGTCATACCGGTCATATCACTAAGCACCACTGTTTTACCGGCGGCGTCTTCTTCTGTGTAATAGTGGGAAACCCCAAGGTACGGCAGGATGTCCCCCATGACCGCGCCCACAGTAGGCGCCGCCATGACACCCCCGGAGATATAAAGCCCCGTAGCGCGGGAGGGTGTGTCCAG
>JAZRZT010000157.1:0-3166 GCA_045601475.1 Faecousia sp. | reverse complement strand
CGACGCGGTGATCTCCCTTGCCTCCATGGCTTCCAACGTCTATGTGCAGGCGCTTTCCGACAACGACGAGGAAATGAAAGCCACCATCTCCACCGGCGTTTCCATCAACCATGTGATCACCATTTTCATCGCCCTCTTCGGCGGCTGGATCTGGAAGACCCTGGGCATCGAAATGCTGTTTGTGGCATCGGCGATCTTAGGCCTTTGCAACAGCACCTACGCCGCCTCTATCAAAACAGCGAAAAAAGCATAAGAAAAGCCGCTTCCTGTGGGGAGCGGCTTTCAATATATACAAAAAATGTTTGGAAATCTATGGATGTTTGTGGGGTTTTTCTCTTGAAAGTTCCATTTTCCGGTGCTATGATACGGACGAATTATTAATTAAAGAAGAAGGCGTATTTTTGTGGAAATTTATCTGATCTGTCTGGCTGTGGCTTTGGTGGGCGGACTCATGCTCTCCCGTCTGACTAAGCTTTTGAACCTGCCCGCTGTGACAGCATACCTCATTGCAGGTCTGCTGCTGGGGCCTTTCTGTCTGGGCGCTGTAAAGCTGCCCGGTCTGGGCTTTAACTCTTTGCACCAGGTGGAGACCCTGTCTGTCATCACCCAGGTGGCTTTGGGCTTCATTGCCTTTACCATCGGCAACGAGTTCCGTCTGCACCAGCTGAAGACCTATGGCGGCAAGGCCATTACCATCGGCATTTTCCAGGCGGTGTTCACCACCGTCTTGGTGGATATCGTGCTGATCGGTCTGCACTTTGCCTTCCCCAAGGTCATCACCATCCCCACCGCCATTATCTTAGGCGCCATCGCTTCCGCCACCGCCCCCGCGGCCACTCTGATGGTCGTGCGTCAATACAAGGCAAACGGCCCTCTGACCAAGCTGCTTCTGTTGGTGGTGGCCATTGACGATGCGGTAGGTCTTGTGCTGTTTTCCGTGTCCTTCGGCATCGCCACCGCGCTGTCCGCAGGCCAGGCCAGCGTACTGGCTGTGGTGGTAGAGCCCATCGTGGAGATCGTGCTGTCTTTGGGCCTTGGCGCCCTCATGGGCTTTATTATGGACTGGGTGGAGCAGTTCTTCCACTCCCGCAGTAAGCGTCTTACCATCTCCGTGGCCTTTGTGCTGCTGACTGTGGGCCTGTCCTCTTTGAAATTCCATATCGGCCCTGTGCATTGCGGCTTCTCCCTGCTGCTGGTTTGCATGATGACCGGCACTGTATTCTGCAACGTCTGCGACACCTCCGAAGAGCTCATGGACCGCGTGGAAGGCTGGACTATGCCCCTGAATGTCCTGTTTTTCGTGATCTCCGGCGCGGAGCTGGATCTGCAGGTTTTGGCAAGTCCCGTCACCCTGCTCATCGGCGTGATCTATATCATCGCCCGGTCTGCCGGTAAGTACTTCGGCTCTGACATCAGCTGTCTGATGACAAAGCAGCCCAAGCCCATTTCCGATAATCTGGGCATCACGCTCCTGCCCCAGGCCGGCGTGGCACTGGGCATGGCCCTCACCGCCGCCACCCTGCCCGGCGGAGACCTGACCCGGAACGTGGTGCTCTTTGCCGTGCTGGTCTACGAGCTGGTTGGCCCTGCCATGACAAAGCGCTCCCTGATGGCCGCCGGCGAGATCAAACCCGAAGGTCGCACCAGCGCCCGCAAAGTCAACGAACCCAAGCAATAATAAACTTCCATACCCCCTCATAAGCAATGTCATTAGGTTAAGAAAACTATGTCATTCTGAGCCTGCGTAGCAGGCGTGAGAATCCGTTCCCCAAGGGTATTGCGGATTGCCACGCGCTTGCAGCGCTCGCAATGACAGCCTAACCTTAATGACATTGCCTCACAAGAGGGGGCATTTTCTTTGAAATTTGCGGTAGATTATTTAGTTTCACCGTGCTATAATAAGGGAAATATGACCCACAAGAGGAATTGTTATGAAAAAATGGCTGACTGCTCCCAATTGCATAACCCTTTTGCGCATGGTAAGCACCTTGGTGATGGCCTTTTTAGAGCCCCTTTCCAAGGAGTTTTTCGCTGTGTACACCTTCGCAGGCCTGACGGATATCTTAGACGGCTTCATCGCCCGGATCACCAAGTCTGTCAGTAAGTTCGGCGCGAAACTGGACAGCGTGGCAGATTTGCTGTTTTACGGCGTCATGCTCATAAAGCTTTTGCCGGTGCTTTGGGCGCTTCTGCCCTGGTACATTTGGCTGGCGGTGGGTGTGGTGCTGCTATTGCGGCTTTGCGCCTATGTTGCCGCCGCGGTAAAGGAAAAGCAGTTTGCCGCCCATCACACCATCCTCAACAAGATCACCGGCTTCTGTGTGTTCTGCGTTCCCTACATTCTGCCCCTTTCTTTTGCAGCGACCCTTTGCTGGATCCCCTGCATTGTGGGCGGCCTGGCCTCCACGGAGGAGCTTCTGATCCAGACCACCCCCTACGGCAAATTCTACAAACGGCAGGAGGTGTCCTCCCATGAATAAAAAAGCCCTGTACCCCGGCTCTTTCGACCCCTTCACCAACGGCCATCTGGACATTGTGAAAAAGGCTGCCGCCCTTTTTGAAGAGGTCTACATCGTCATCGGCATCAACGCCATGAAAAAGCGCAGCACCGACCCGGAGGCTATGAAGCGAGCCATTGAGGGCACGCTTACAGAGTGCGGCATCCAAAACTGTACCGTGTGCATCCACGACGGCCTCATCGCCGCCTTTGCCAAGGACAACGGCATCGGCTACATGATCCGGGGTCTTCGGAACAACATGGACTATAACTACGAAGAAAATATCGCCGAGGTCAACAAGCTCATTAACCCCAACATGGAGTATATCTACTTCCGGGCGGAGAATGTGGCGGTGTCCTCGTCTATGGTCAAGGAGCTCCACGCCTACGGCCAGGATATTTCCAAATACGTACCCAAACAAACTTTAGCATACATGCTGCAGCAGTAAAGGAGAGAAAACTATGCCTTTTCAACATTTCAGCGCCAACGAGGCCGTAAACGAGAGAAAGACTTACTACCTTGGAAAAGCCAGAGAGAACTACCCTCCCATGTTCTACAAAGAAGTCCGTCCCATGCCCCAGGGCATTACCGGCAAGGGCGCTTTTGAGTTCGTGCTGGACTTAGGCGACCACTATGTGGGCAAGTTCTCCTTCTCCATGGACAATGTG
>JAZRZT010000156.1:0-8483 GCA_045601475.1 Faecousia sp. | reverse complement strand
CGGCGGTTATCCATCTTTTGCAGCAGTTCGTCGGACTTCTCGCCCACGCAGCCCACCAGCATATAGCGCCGCTTGAAGCGGTCATAGATCAAATGATCCAGCAGGCGGAAATTCTCCACCTGACCGGTGCGGTGCACATGGACACGGGGACCGTCACAGATCTGCACGCTGTCGCCGATGCTGATGTGATGCTCGTCCACATAAGTCACAGGCAGGTCCTGGGCGATCACCTCGTTGACTTTCCGTTCCAGTTCCTTGATGTCAATATCCGGCTCCCGCTCGGGGAAGGTGATCACAAAGCCGTGGCGCAGGTCGGAGTGGCCGCAGCGCTCGTTATCCTCGTCGGAAATGAACATACCGCAGATATCCTCGGCGGTGTGGGCCATGAGCCGGTAGGGGAGAGACTGGTACACTTCTTCCTTGATCTCGTCGGGCTCGGGACCGAAGACACGGGGCCGTGCCACCAGCACTTGTTCGCCTACGCCGATGAGCAGATTGGCGTTTGCGCCCAGGAAGGGGTAAATAAGATCAAAATGCTCCACCACTACACGGCGACCCTTGTTGAGCGCTTCGGAGATGGCATCGGCCAGCTCGTTCATCTGGGTGAAACCGTTCTCGAAACGGACATCTAAATGATAGGTATGGGGGGAGAAGAAGGCAAAGCCCCGGTCCTGCTCCAAAATGGGTAGGGGACGGACATATACGCCGTTATCGTCGTTGGTCAGCTCCAGACCGGGGAACATGCCTCGAATCAAGGCGCTCTTGCCGGAGCCGGCTTCACCGATGATGCCGATGAGCTTGTCGTTGGGGTTTAGGTACATCTGGGCGATCTGCTGGCCCAGGTCCAGCATGCGGTGGGCACCACGGGGGGCGTAGTAGCTGCTGAGTAAGTGGGTAGGTCTGCTCTTTGCCATGGTAAAACCTCCTAATTCATAAAGCCCTTGGCTTTTAAGTATTCGTATGTGGTATCGGGTACCAAGTCCTTTAAGGCGTCATAGTCTTTTGCTTCCAAAGCGGCCCGGACGCCGCTGGCGCTTACCGGCGTTTCCGCCTGCTCCAACCGCTGGATCTCCCGGAATTCCACGCCCTTACCGGGTAAAAACTCTCGAAGCGCGTTGTTGTACTGATTGGTCATAGGGGACAGCGGCTCTGTGCCCACATACCGCCGGGTGATGCCAAACTTGGGAGCATAGTGGTTGCAGAAAACCTCAATGTCCAATAGACAATGGACCTGTTCCGCGTTCTCCCGGTCTTTTAAAAAGTAAGTGGGGAAGGTGGCAGAGGAAATGAGATAAGGCCCGGTGGGTAGGACTGTTACATTATCAAGGTCGGCAGTTCCGAACTTCACCATCTCCATGCGATCTTTGGTGGAGAAGAAACTTTTGTCCTCACTTAAAACAAAGATGTACAGCCGGTCACATTCCTTGGCGGCAGTCTCGATAAGGTAGCGATGTCCTTTGGTAAAGGGATTGCAGTTCATCACCGCCGCGCCCACCACGCCGTCACAGGGGACAGGGGAGAGGGTGGCCAAGAACTCCTGCAAGCCGTTTTTCTTGTTTTCCATCAAAAGTACATCTTTTGTCTGTGCGATGGGATAAAAAAACAAAGAGGAAAACATGAACTTGTTTTTCGGCTTGGTATATAAAAATAGGTGACTGTGTCCGTGGGAGAAGGCATCCTGCCGCAGTTGGGTCAGCAGTGTGCCCGTGAGACCCTCGCCCTGGTGCAAATCGTCCACGGCGATGCACTTTAATAGATTTCCGGTGCGGGAGCCGGTGGCAATGATCTCGCCATCCTCCCAGATCAGCACAGTGCTCTCCACCTGCTCGTCGGGCTCTAATCCTGCTTTCTGCAAAAAGGCCCGCCACAGCTGTTTTTTCTGCCCCTGGAGCGTGCTCGTCAGTTCAACATCCATAAGGTTTGCCCTTTCTTTTACCTGTTCTGTGTCTATTATACAGAAAACCCACGCCGTTGTAAATAAAATCTGAAAAAACAATTGCAATCCAGGGGGTTATGGGATACAATAATATCGATTTATTGTGAATCCGTGTGCCCATGAAGGAGGTTACATAGAAATGGAAATCATCAAAAGCGCATCCGCCGGAACTATGGAATCCAGCGATGCCTATGTGGAGATTGAGCCTGCGGAAAGCCTGTCCGTGGAGCTGGAATCTGTGGTGCAGGAGCAGTTCGGAGATGACATCCGTACTGTGGTGGGCGAAGTGCTGAAAGAAAACGGCGTGGAAAAGGCCAATGTCCGGGTGATCGACCGGGGCGCATTGGAGTGCGTGATCCGTGCCCGTGTGGAAACCGCCATTGTGCGGGGAAAGGGGGAAGCCTGATGCGTCGCAGTATGCTGTTTTTGCCCGGCAATACCCCCAATATGCTCATTAACGGCAATTGCCTGGGCGCTGACGCGGTGATCTTCGACCTGGAAGATGCCGTCTCTCCCAACGAAAAGGATGCCGCCCGGATCCTGGTGCGCAATACCATGCGCTACATGGACTTCCGGGGTTGCGAGATCATCGTCCGTATCAACTCCATCGATACCGCCTTCTGGAAGAAGGACATTGATGCCATCCTGCCCCAGCAGCCGGGCCTGATCCTTCTGCCCAAGACAAGCTCTGCCGGCGATGTGCTGGAAGCCGATGCTTACATCACGGAAGTGGAAGAAAAGCTGGGCCTTGCAAGGAATACTGTGGGTCTTATGCCCCTGATTGAAACGGCTATGGGCGTGGAGAATGCATTCGCTATCGCCTCCGCTACCAAGCGTGTGAAGGCGTTGTTCTTAGGTGCGGAAGACCTTACTGCCGACCTGCAGTGCAAGCGCACCAAGGAAGGCCGGGAGATCGAGTACGCCCGCACCCGTCTGGTGGTGGCAGCCCGCGCCGCCGGCGTGGATGTGTATGACACCCCCTTCACCGACGTCAACGACGACGAGGGAATCCTCACGGATGCGTCCTATGCCAAGGCCCTGGGCTTTACCGGCAAGGCATCCATCTCTCCCCGCCATGTGGAGGTTATCAACTCCGTATTCAGCCCCACCCAAAAGGAAGTGGATTACGCCTACGAGGTCATGGAAGCCATCGCCTTGGCAGAGAAGCAGGGCAAGGGCGCCATCGCCCTTCACGGCAAAATGATCGACGCGCCCATTGTAAACCGCGCCAAGCAGACCATTGCCATGGCAGAGGCGCTGGGTATGGGAAGGGGGAACTGACATGAGCAAGGTTGTTAAGTCTATTAAAGAAGTGATCGGCCTTGCCGGCCTGAAAGACGGCATGACCGTCTCTTTCCACCACCACCTGCGCAACGGCGACTTCGTCCTCAACATGGTCATGGAGGAGATCGCCGCCCAGGGCTTCAAGGACATCCATGTGAACGCCTCGTCTTTGTTTGATGTCCATGTGCCTCTTTTGGAGCATGTTGAAAACGGTGTCGTCACCGGCATCGCCGCGGACTATATCGCTGCCGGCCTTGGCAGAGCCATCTCCCAGGGTGTTATGAAGAATCCCGTGCAGTTCCGTACCCACGGCGGCCGTCCCAGTGACATTTCTTTGGGGAGAACACCCATCGATGTGGCATTTATCGCCGCCCCCACCTCCGACCCTATGGGCAACTGCTCCGGTAAGTACGGCAAGTCTGCCTGCGGCAGCCTTGGCTACGCATACGCCGATGCCATGTACGCCAAAAAAGTGGTCGTCATTACCGATAATTTGGTGGAGTATCCTCTGCAGGACTTCTCCATTTCTGAGGATTGGGTGGACTACGTTGTGCCTGTGGAGGCGATTGGCAACCCCAAGGGCATCGTCTCCGGCACGACCCAGATCACCCGTGACCCTGTGGGCCTTGTGATGGCGTCCCACGCAGCCCAGGTCATCAAACATTCCGGCCTCTTAAAGGACGGCTTCTCCTTCCAGACCGGCGCAGGCGGCGCGTCTTTGGCAGCGGCCAAGTTCCTGAAAGACATTATGCTCAAGGAAGGCATCCAGGGCAGCTTCGGCCTTGGCGGCATCACCGGCTACCTGGTGGATATGCTCCATGCCGGCTGCTTCAAGACCTTGATGGATGTCCAGTGCTTCGATCTGAAGGCTGTGGAATCTCTGCGGTCTGATCCCCGCCATCAAGAGATCTCCGCCATGCAGTACGCCAGCCCCAGCAGCCGCAGCGCTGTGGTGGACAGCCTGGACGTGGTAATTTTGGGCGCTACGGAGATCGACACCGACTTTAACGTCAACGTACATACCGACTCCAACGGCTACATCATGGGCGGCTCCGGCGGTCACAGCGATACCGCGGCCGGCGCCAAGCTTTCTATGATCATCGCCCCTATGTTCCGCGCCCGTCTTCCCATCGTTACCGACCGTGTGACTTGCATCTCCACGCCCGGCAAGGATATCGACGTGCTGGTGACCCAGGGCGGCATCGCCGTGAATCCCAAGAATGTGGAGCTGACAGAGCGCTTGAGAGCTGCCGGACTTCCCATTATCGACATCCATGAACTGAAAGAAAAGACCGAGCGGATCACCGGCACACCCAGGAAACTGCCCAAGGGCGAACGGGTGGTGGCGGATGTGATCAGCCGCGACGGCGACCTTTTGGATCAGATCTATAATGTACCCCAGAAATAATTGTTAGGAGGAAAAATCATGAGAACGATTTCTGCAGAAAAGATCACAGAAGTTGTCAGACGTCTGTGCATCAACGCCAACTGCCACCTGCCCCAGGACGTGAAGGACCGCATCGAGCAGTTCCACGCTGAGGAGAAATGGCCCCAGGCCAAGGAGATCCTGGAGCGGATCATGGAGAACTATCAGATGGCTGACGAGGGTGACCGCCCCATCTGCCAGGACACCGGCCTTGCCTGTGTGTTCGTGAAGATGGGTCAGGAAGTCCATGTGGAAGGCAATCTGGCTGAGGCTATCCATGAGGGTGTCCGCCAGGGCTATACCGACGGCTACCTGCGCAAGAGCGTGGTCCGGGATCCTCTGGACCGTGTGAACACCGGGGACAATACTCCCGCTATGATCTACTACGATATCGTCCCCGGCGACAAGCTGGAGATCACCGTTGCCCCCAAGGGCGCCGGCAGTGAGAACATGAGCCAGATCCGTATGCTCAAGCCCTCCGACGGTCTGCAGGGCGTGAAGGATTTCATTCTGTGGGCTGTGGAGAACGCAGGCCCCAACCCTTGTCCTCCCATTGTTGTGGGCGTGGGCGTGGGCGGTACTTTCGATAAGGCTGCATTCCTTGCTAAGAAGGCGCTGACCCGTGACCTGAACGAGCACAACCCCGATCCTTTCTGGGCTGACCTGGAAAAGGAAATGCTGGAGAAAATCAACGAGCTGGGTATCGGCCCCCAGGGCCTGGGTGGCAAGACCACCGCGCTGAGCGTGAACATCGAGCAGATGCCCACCCACATTGCGGCTCTGCCTGTGGCGATCAACATCAACTGCCATGTGGCAAGACATGAGAAGGAGGTACTGTAATATGGCTATTTCCATTACCACTCCTTTGACCCGTGAGAAGGTCAGAAATTTAAAGTCCGGCGACAGCTGCCTGATCTCCGGTGTGATCTACACCGCCCGTGACGCCGCCCATAAGCGTCTGTGCGAGCTGGTTGCCCAGGGCAAGGAGCTGCCCCTGGACGTAAAGGATTCCATCATCTACTTCGTGGGCCCCACCCCCGCACGTCCCGGTGAGGCCATCGGCTCTGCCGGCCCCACCACCTCTTACCGTATGGGTGCTTACAGCCCCATTCTGATCGCTGAGGGTCAGACCGGCATGATCGGCAAGGGCAAGCGCAGCCCCGAGGTGGTTGCAGCGATGAAGGAGCACGGCGCTGTGTACTTCGGCGCCATCGGCGGCTGCGGCGCGCTGCTTTCTAACTGCATCAAGAAGGCAGAGGTCATTGCTTACGATGATCTGGGCGCAGAAGCCATCCGCCGTCTGGAGGTGGAAAACTTCCCTGTGATCGTCATTATCGACAGCGAAGGCAACAACCTCTATGAGACCGGCCGTGCAGCCTATCTTGCACAAAATAAGTAAAAAATGACCATGTCCGTGCATCAAAAGATGCACGGACATTTTTTGTGGTTTATTTTCCTCAAAAGACGGAAAAGGTCGCAATCTTCCTTGACAAATGCGGTGTGCGGGTATACTATATATTGGTAAAACCACGCGTATGCAATTCTATGAAAAATGCAAATTGAGGTGTTAACATGGAGAACCGAGAAAAGAAGGTTTTGGTCATCGGTGTCATTGGCGCTGACGTCCATGCCGTAGGCAACAAGATCCTCTACCACGCATTCACTGAGGCCGGTTTTGAAGTGGTCAATTTGGGTGTTATGGTTTCCCAGGAGGAGTACATTGCAGCCGCCATTGAGTCCAATGCGGATGCCATCGTGGTGTCCTCCCTGTACGGCCAGGGTGAGCTGGACTGCCGCGGTCTGCGCCAGAAGTGTGACGAGGCCGGCCTGAAGGGTATCCCCTTGGTTGTGGGCGGCAATATCGTGATCGGTAAGCAGGAGTTTGCCGATGTGGAAAAGCGTTTCCTGGACATGGGTTACGACAGAGCATTCCCTCCCGGAACTACCCCCGAAACCACCATCGAAGCACTGCGCGAGCTGCTGCATATGGAAGGGTGAGGCAGTTTGAAAGCTGCGTTGCTCATTGACTTTGGCAGTACATACACAAAGCTGACCGCCGTAGATCTGGATGATGAAGTTGTGCTGGGCACAGCCCAGTCCTTTACCACCATCTTTACGGATATCAACGACGGTTTGGAGAATGCCCTTAAGATTTTGCGGCAGAAGATCGGCGATGTGGAATTTGCCGAGACCTATGCCTGCTCCTCCGCAGCCGGCGGTCTCAGAATGGTCACCAGCGGTCTTGTGCCGGAGCTGACCGGAGAGGCGGCCAAGCTGGCAAGTTTGGGCGCCGGCGCTAAGGTTGTGGGTATTTATGCTTTCCAGATGACCGACGAGGATTTGGAAGAGATCCGTCAGGCAAAGCCGGATATTTTCCTCCTTGTGGGCGGCACCGACGGTGGCAACACCGAGTGCATCCTCCACAATGCGAAGATGCTCGCTTCCATGAAGCCCACATTTCCCATTGTGATTGCCGGTAACCGATCTGCGGCGAAGCAGTGCCAGACGATCCTGGATGGCTGTGAGACTTATGTGTGTCCCAATGTCATGCCGAAGTTTGGTGTTTTGAAGATCGAGCCCACCCAAAAGCAGATCCGGGAGATTTTTTTGAATCGGATCGTGCAGGCCAAGGGCCTGAGCAAAGCCACCCGGCTTCTCAGCGATATCATGATGCCCACACCCTCTGCGGTCATGCAGGCAATGGAGCTGCTGGCCCAGGGCTGTGAGGATGAAATGGGTATCGGCGAACTGGTGGCCGTGGACGTAGGCGGCGCTACTACAGACATTTACTCCATCGCCGACGGTATGCCTGAGCACATGAATACAGTGTTCAAGGGCCTGCCGGAGCCTTTTGCCAAACGCACGGTGGAAGGCGATATCGGTATGCGCTACAGCATCCGGGGAATCGTGGAGGCGGCGGGTATCGAGCGTATTGCAGAACTTTCCGGTTTGGAAGCGGGCAGGGTGGAGGAACTGGTTTCTTACCTTGCGGAAAACACGGACAAAGTTCCCGATAACGCAGAAATGGAAGCCCTGGATTATGCCCTTGCTTCTATGGCCATTGAAGAAGCGGTGCGGCGCCACGCGGGCACCATCGAAGAGACATATACCATGATGGGCATGACCTATGTGCAGGAGGGCAAAAACCTCACCAAGGTCCGCCAGATCGTGGTCACAGGCGGCAGCCTGATCCATACCAAGCGTACGGAAGAAATTGCCAAGTACGCCCTTTACTCCCCGGCGCATCCCACATCCCTGCGGCCGAAAACGGCGGATGTGTGGGTGGACAGAACATATATCCTTGCCGCTATGGGCCTTCTTTCGTCCCACTATCCCAAGGCGGCACTTCGAATTATGAAAAAGGAGCTGGAATTCCATGGAAATTCAGAACAAGAAACTCTCTGATGACGTATTTTACAAAGAGCGTGCAGAGGTCTTGACCCAGTGGCCCACCGGTAAAGATGTGGACCTGGAAGAGGCCATTGCGTACCACAAGGCTATGCCCGAGTACCGCAACTTCGCCAAGAAGCTCAGCGATGCCAAGAAGGAGCACAGAACGCTGATCCAGCCCCGTGCAGGCGTTCCTGTGGTGGAAGAGCACATTAAGCTTTTGCAGTATCTGGAAAAGTACGGCGAGGCTGACCTGCTGCCCTCTACCATCGACTCTTACACCCGTCAGAACCGTTACGAGGAAGGCGAGCACGGCATTGCCGAGTCCATCCGTCTGGGCCGTGCCATGATGAACGGCTTCCCCGCTGTGAACCATGGCGTTGCCAAGTGCCGTCAGGTCATTGAGAGCGTGAAGGTTCCCGTGCAGGTCCGTCACGGCACACCCGA
>JAZRZT010000155.1:0-2105 GCA_045601475.1 Faecousia sp. | reverse complement strand
GCCACGATGGGTGCTGCGCCGGTGCCGGTGCCGCCGCCCATACCGGCGGTGATGAAGACCATATCAGTGCCTTCCAGGATCTTGGCGATCTGGGCACGGGACTCTTCAGCGGACTTCTGGCCGATCTCAGGCTTGGAACCTGCGCCCATGCCGCCGGTCAGCTTTTCACCGATCTGCACCTTGTTCTTGCAGACGGACTTGTTCAGGTCCTGCTTATCGGTGTTGATAACAATGAAATCCACGCCGTCAACGCCGACGGAGATCATGCGGTTGATAACGTTGTAGCCGGCGCCGCCGACACCAATCACTTTGATCTTAACTACGCGCTCCTGGAACTTTTCAGCCATAACATTTCCTCCTATGTATGTGCAGGTCGCTCTTCTCCTGCCGTAATTATTATGTTACCCGTATATTCTACCGCTAAATTGCCATTTGGTCAATAGAAATTCGCAAAATTTCGGCAAATTATTTACAAAAATTATAATTTTTCTCATTCAAACGGCGTGTATATCACTTCTGTTTCTTTGAGAGTGAAGCTTACATCCAGCATACCGCTGCTGTAGGACTCCATCTGTTCCATTGCTGCTTTCATGGATTTGAGCTTATGGTCCAGGTCGGTGCGGTCGCCCAAAATCACCTGGAATCGGTCGCCGTGCCAGAGTTCCAAATTGTTGGGGTTTGTCACATCGATACTGGCGGCGTCACCGATGATGCCGTTACTCTCCAGATAGCCCAAGATAGACAGCAAGATCTCCAGGCGTTCACTGCCCAATACCGTTACCGGTGTTTCCTGTCCGGCTTCCGTTGTTGCATCCGGCTCCTGCTCCTCCGCTACTGCCTGCTCCCCTGCTACGGGGTTTGCAAGGCGAACGCCCTTGATCTTGGTATGGCGCTCGGCATCGGCAGGATTGGTCTTTTCCACCACCTTACCGTCGCCGCGCATGAGCCACCAGCTTCCGTCCGTAGCCTCCAGGGAATAGACCACCTCGAACTCCACTATCTCAATGTTTACCGTATCCGGCAGTTTTATTCCCACACGGGCCTGCTTTACATAAGGGAGGGCCTCCAAAATGCGGCCGCTGATCTCCGGCTCCCGCAAGGTCAGCAGGTTTTCGCCGTCCTTGATACCGCAGACCTTCCATACATCATAGGCCGTATATTTCTGTGTGCCGGAAATCAAAATCTTGTCCCGGTCGGTCTTGAAGAATATGGACATGCCGAATAGCAATGCCAGCACCACAGCCACTACCGTCAGAAGGTACAGCACAAAGCGTTCCTTATTAAAAGGGCCCGGCTGGGTATAGACCACATCCGGCGCAGGCGCGCTTCGGGCGCGGCGGACAGGGGCTTTTTTTGCAGGGGCGGAAGCGGCCTTGGGGCGGCGGGCGCCCTGGGTCGGCTTGCGCTTGCGGGTTGTCTCTTTCGTAGCCATGTTTTTCTCCTTACTTGGCGAGTTCTTCCATAATATCGCACAGTCTCTGGGCGCTGTCCGGTACAGACAGCTTTTGCAGTGCTTTGGTCATTTGCGCCCGGCGCGCCTTATCCTGAAGCAGCTGTGTGATTCTCTTCATCAGTTCTTCTGCCGTGCAGTCCTTTTCCAGAATCAAAACAGCAGCGCCGTTGTCCGCAAGGACACGGGCATTTTTCTCCTGGTGGTTATTGGTCACATTGGGGGACGGGATCAAAATGCAGGGGGTGCCGGAAGCGGCGATCTCATTGCAGGTAGACGCGCCGGCACGGCTGATAAATACATCTGCCGCCGCCATAACGGTGGGCATATTGTAAATATACTCCCGCAGGTCGATACTATCGGTTTTTTCGATGTCCACGTCCTGGTCTTTGATATATGCGGGCATCCAGCTCATACCATAGCTGCCGATGGCATGGATGTGGTGGAAGGGAAAACCGGCATCCTGCTCCAGGCGGAACAGTTTTCCCACAGCTTCATTCATGGCTCTTGCGCCCTGGCTGCCAAATGCAGACACCACCAGGGGGCGTTCATCCAGTCCCAGTTCCCGTCTTGCGTCCTCCCGCTTGGTAAAGACGAATTCCCGACGGACGGGCATGCCCACAGTTTCCACTTTCTCGGGGTTCTTATAGTACTT
>JAZRZT010000154.1:0-5579 GCA_045601475.1 Faecousia sp. | reverse complement strand
CTACCCTGCTGCTGAACCGCCTGCGCGGCAACTTCAACGTGGTCTGCGTCAAGGCCCCCGGCTTCGGCGACCGCCGCAAGGAAATGCTGCAGGATATCGCCATCCTCACTGGCGGTACCGTCATCTCCTCCCAGCTGAACATGGAGCTGGCCGATGCCACCCTGAACGATCTGGGCCGCGCCCGTCAGATCATTGTCACCAAGGACACCACCACCATCGTCGACGGTGCCGGTGATCCCGAGGAAGTCAAGGTCCGTGCTCACCAGATCCGTGCCTCCATCGCCACCACCACCTCCGACTACGACCGTGAGAAGCTCCAGGAACGTCTGGCAAAGCTGTCCGGCGGCGTTGCCGTCACCAAGGTCGCCGCCCAGACCGAGGTAGCCATGAAGGAGCAGAAGCTCCGTGTGGAAGATGCCCTGAACGCCACCCGTGCCGCTGTGGAAGAAGGCATCGTGGCCGGCGGCGGTACCGCCCAGGTCAACGCCGTTGCCGCTGTGGAGAAGCTGATCGCAAAGCTTTCCGGCGACGAGAAGACCGGCGCCCGCATCATCGCTACCGCCCTGCAGGCTCCCATCCGTCAGATCGCCCAGAACGCCGGCGTGGACGGCTCTGTGGTCTATGAGAAGATCAAGAACTCCAAGAAGGTGGGCTACGGCTACAACGCCTACACCGAGCAGTATGTGGACATGATCGCCGCCGGCATCGTGGACCCCACCAAGGTGACCCGCTCCTCCCTGGAGAACGCCGCGTCCATCGCATCCTGCGTGCTGACCACCGAGTCTCTGGTGGCCGACAAGCCCAACCCCGAAGCGGACGTAGCCGCTATGGCTGCCGCTGCCCAGGGTGGCATGTACTAAGATACAAAATATCCCCCAAGCCGTTTGGCTTGGGGGATTCTTTTATTTCTTGCGGGGTTTCAGCACCAGTTTGGTTAAGGTGGTGGCGATGATGATACCCAAAGCCAAGGCTGCCGCCAAAGACAGGGTGGCAACGCCTTTGCGCACAAAGCTGTCGCCGTTTTGGTGGAAGGCATAGGCCATGGTGTAGTACAAAGAGCCGCCGGGAATGAGGGGGACTAAGGATGTGGTGATAAAGGTGGTGGTGGGGGTCTTCATGACCCGGGCCATGACCTCAGCGAACAGAGAGATCAAAAGGGAAACAATAAAGTAATTGACCGGCTCGCTTTTGATAAAGTAGCTGAAGATCACGAATAAGAACCAGGACAGAAGTCCGCCGAAGGTGGCAACCGCCAGCCGTTTGCCCCGGATGTTAAAGAGGCACGCAAAGCCCAAAGAGCCCACGCCGCCTGCCAGGATCTGAATGAATTGGGTCATGGTCATAGGGCAAATCCTCCCAACGCGGCTACCAGGAAGTAGCCGGCGGCAATGGCCAGGGCGGTAAGTACTGCTTCAATGGTGCGAAGCAGACCCGCAATGCTGTCACCGGTGAAAAGATCCCGCAAAGCAACCGTCAGACCGATGCCGGGAATGAGGGTCATGATGTTGCCGATGATGATCTTGTCCACGGAGTTGATCCAGCCCAGCTTCACAGCGCAGAAAGCCAAGGCCGTGGCCACGGCGGCAGACATAAACTTGGTAAAGATGGGGCGGGAGACCGCGGTTTCCCACAGCAATATGCCCACCCGGACGATGCCGCCCACCAGCAGGGAGATGAGTGTCTCCATGACAGTGCCGCCAAAGAACAGGGTGAACGCGCCGGCGATGGCCATGTAGCACAAAAGCTCCGTCCAAAAACCGTATTGCTTGCAGGACAGGGCGGCGGCCAACTCAGCGCGGATCTGATCCTCGGTCATAGGCTGAGCGCAGATCTTCCGGGACAGGGCGTTGAGCCGGTGGATTTTCTCAATGTCGATGGTGGCGGTGGTGATTCGCCGGGTCTGGGTGTAGGGTGTGCCCTCTTGGGTATAGGAGGTCACCACCATGCTGGAGGTGATGATAAACACATCGGTGCGGGCAAAGCCGAAAGCAGTACACATTCTTTGGATGCTCTCTTCCACCCGGTGCACTTCCGCTCCGGAGATCAGCAATTGCTCGCCGATGTCCATGGCGCAGGTAAGCAGCCGTTCCATAAAATCCCTCCATTTCCTTGTTTTTCTGCATTATACCACGGGAAGAAACATCAGGCAATAAAAATTTCCCGGAACAACCGTTCCGGGAAAATAATTTTCTTTTACAGGATTTGGCAGAACTCTACGGGTTCTCCGTTGGGGCTCATAATCTTAAAGAAGCGGACGCCGTTTTCCCAAACGGTGGGCAGCTCCTGGATACCCTCAGCCTCAAACTGGTAGCCCTGAGCCACGCAGTAGGCATAGTCTGCCTCGATATCGGTGGACTCGAAGCACAGGTGATCGATCTTGCCGGGGCAATCCACAACTTCACCGGGTGCGGGCTGCCAGATCTCGTAGATCAGATCGCCGCTTTGCAGGAATTTGATGGGCTCATTGTCGGGGCTCATGAACTCGCCGATAACTTTGAAGCCCAGCACATCCACATACCACTTGGCGGTGGTCTCAATGTCGTTGACGCCGAAGCCGATATGACCCACTTTTCTGTTTTTGATCATAAGAATATCCTCCTTATTCATATGTATGTACCCATTATAGCATAAAAATCCCCGGTAGCAAGTAGCTACCGGGGTGATTTTTACTTTGCGTATTCCACAGCCTTGGTCTCGCGGATGCAGTTGACCTTGATCTGGCCGGGGTATTCCAGCTCGGCTTCGATCTTCTTGGCAATTTCTCTTGCCATGATGATCATGTTGTCCTCGGAAACCTCCTCGGGCTTGACCATGATGCGGACCTCGCGGCCTGCCTGGATGGCGAATGCCTTCTCTACGCCGGGGTAAGAGCCGGTGAGCTCTTCCAGCTTCTGCAGGCGGCGGATGTAGTTCTCCACATTCTCGCGGCGGGCGCCGGGACGGGCAGCGGACACAGCGTCGGCAGCCTGTACCAGGACAGCAATGACGGTCTTGGGCTCCACATCGCCGTGGTGTGCCTCGATGGCGTTGACCACAACGGGGTTTTCCTTGTACTTCCGGGCAAGGTCTGCGCCCAGCTGTACGTGGCTGCCTTCCACTTCGTGGTCAATGGACTTGCCCAGATCGTGCAGCAGACCTGCGCGTTTTGCCAGGGCCACATCCACGCCCAGCTCGCTGGCCATAAGGCCTGCAATGTGGGCCACTTCCATGGAGTGGTTCAGCACATTCTGACCGTAAGAGGTGCGGTACTTCTGACGGCCCAAAATCTTAATGAGTTCGGGGTTGAGGCCGTGGACACCGGTCTCAAAGCAGGCGCGCTCGCCTTCCTCGCGGATGGTGCGATCCACTTCTTTGCGGGCCTTCTCCACGCAATCCTCAATGCGGGTGGGATGGATACGGCCGTCCACGATCAGCTTCTCCAGAGCCAGTCTTGCCACCTCGCGGCGGACAGGATCGAAACTGGAAACGGTGATGGCTTCGGGGGTATCGTCGATGATCAGGTCCACGCCGGTGACGGTCTCCAGGGTGCGCATGTTGCGGCCCTCACGACCGATGATGCGGCCCTTCATTTCATCGTTGGGCAGAGGCACAACGGACACGGTAGCCTCGGCGGCGTGGTCCGCGGCGCAGCGCTGGATGGCGATGGAGAGGATCTCACGAGCCTTCTCATCAGCTTCGTCCTTCAGCTGCTGTTCGATCTCCCGGATCTTCATAGCGGTGTCGTGGCGCATGTCTTCCTCCACGGTCTTGAGGAGGAACTGCTTTGCCTGCTCCTGAGACAGACCGGAGATCTGCTCCAGGGTGGCAAGGTGGGCCTTCTTCACAGCCTCGGCTTCTTCCTTGGCTGCGGCGACTTCTGCCATGCGGCGGGCCAGCTCTTCTTCCTTACGCTCGAAGTTCTCGGCCTTCTTGTCCAGGGTCTCTTCCTTCTGCTGCAGTCGGCGCTCTTGCTTACTCAGCTCAGCGCGACGCTCTTTGACTTCTTTTTCGTACTCTGTGCGGGATTTATGGATCTCGTCCTTAGCCTCCAGGAGCATCTCCTTCTTACGGCTTTCGCCGCTGCGGATGGCTTCGTTGATCAGACGGGTGGCTTCCTGCTCCGCAGAGCCGATCTCACGCTCGGCAACACGCTTGCGGATAGCAGAACCGACTAAAATGCCGATCACCAGTGTCACAACGCCTACAAGGACGGGGATTAAGATATCTAAATATTCCATAATCTTAAGCACACCTCCTTTTTGAAATAGACATAAACAAAGAGGTGAGCGCAATCAAGCCTCATCTATGATTTTGAAAGAAAACAAAACGCCATGAGGCGAAAAAACGCTTTACCTCGGTCAATGCCGGGTTATCATGAAACGATACGACCAAACTGCCGCATCGTACACCATACCGTATTCTATTGTACCCGGGAAGCGGTGTTATGTCAAGAACAAATGTACAAAAACGCCCCCAAGGGAGGGGATTTTCCCATATATTTGGCACAAAGTCCCCGGGGATTTCGTTGACAAGAAAGCACCGCCGTGGTAGAATGGTGCAGACGCGGATGTGGTGGAATTGGGAAGCGATGGGAGCGCCGCCTGTGGCGGGAGGAGCGACCTGAGCGCGTGGCCGCGGTCGGCAGATGAGGAAGGCGCGCTGTCGCCGACGAAGATGCCGGGCACCGCAACAGGAAGACTCATTGGATTTAGGCGTTGTATTTGCCTGACTTAACTAAATATGCGGATGTGGTGGAATTGGTAGACTCATTGGATTTAGGTTCCAACGCGCGAGCGTGCAGGTTCGAGTCCTGTCATCCGCACCATATAACCTACCGTTAATGATACAAAGGTGTCGTTAACGGTAGGTTTTTTATGTCTGTTTTGCCCCCATAGAAGGGTAGAATCTATATCTACCCCGGGTAGGAGCAACGGTTCTTCCACGGGTAGAACTGCCCATGGGGACAGTAGGTAGCGTTATTTTGCTAAAATGGTAACATAGGATCAAACAGAAAAGGAGCGATATATATGAAACGAATCCGGTTATCGGACAGACGGCTTCCCAACTACACCACCGGTGAGGAGATTATGAATATGGTAACGCACATCGTGGGCGGTGCCGTGGGATTGGCGGCGCTTCTGTTGTGCGTGATCCGGGCAGTCTGCCGCGGTTCCGCCTTAAGCATTGTGGGATGTGCTGTCTATGGAGCGTCTATGGTAACACTCTACACGGTTTCCAGCGTTTACCACGGACTGCGTCCGGAAATGGCAAAGAAAGTGCTGCAGGTCATTGACCACTGCACGATCTATCTCCTGATCGCGGGCACCTATACGCCGATTCTGCTTTCTGCCTTTGTTCCGGCATATCCGCTGATCGGCTGGGGGTTGTTGGCAGCTGAGTGGTTGTTGGGGGCATTGGCAGTTACCCTTACCGCCATTGACCTGAAGAAATACACCGTCTTTTCTATGATCTGCTATATCGGTATGGGTTGGGGGATCATATTCTTTCTGCCCCAAACCATAGAGCTTATGACGGTACCGGGTTTTTCCTTACTGCTTTCCGGAGGCATCGCCTATACCATCGGCGCGGTCCTCTACGGC
>JAZRZT010000153.1:0-2969 GCA_045601475.1 Faecousia sp. | reverse complement strand
AGGCCGCAGGGCAGACCCTTGCTGATATCCACACACACCTCGCCGGTGTCGCCGGGGGCAACGGGATTGCCGTCGATGTCCAAAAGCGCCACATTGTAAAGGGGCACGGGCTTACCCATGGCGCCGAACTTGTGGCTGTCACCGGCCAGGTTGCCGATCATCAGCGTACCCTCAGACTGGCCAAAGCCTTCCATGATCTTAAGGCCTGTTGCCAGCTCAAACTGCCGGAACACCTCGGGGTTCAGCGCCTCGCCGGCGGTGGACGCATGCTGGATGGAAGAAAGATCGTAACCGGAAAGGTCCTGCTTAATGAGCATGCGGTACATGGTAGGCGGCGCGCAGAAGGTGGTGATATTGTACTTTGCGAACATGGGCAAGATCTTTGCGCCGTCGAAACGGTCAAAGTCATACACAAACATGCCCGCCTCGCACAGCCACTGGCCGTAGAGCTTGCCCCAGGCGGATTTTGCCCAGCCGGTATCGGAAATGGTGAAATGCAGGCCGTCGGGATTCACCTGGTGCCAGTACTTGGCGGTGATAAAGTGGCCCAGGGGGTACTTATAGTTGTGGGCAGCCAGCTTGGGATAGCCGGAAGTGCCGGAGGTGAAGAACATAAGCATGGGATCGTTGCCGCAGGGGGTGTCTTCCGTACGCTCAAAGCGGCTGCTGTACATCTTATATTCTTCGTTAAAGTCGTGCCAGCCCTCACGCTTGCCGTTCACCAAAATCTTATGCGCCACATTGGGGCACTTTTGGGCGGCGGCGTCCACCGCGTCGGCCACTTCGCCGTCGGCGGTGCAGAGGATGGCTTTCACATTGCCGGCTGTAAAGCGGTAGGTGAAGTCTTTTTCCAAAAGCTGATTGGTGGCGGGGATGGCCACAGCGCCCAGCTTGTGCAAGCCCAAGATAGAGAACCAGTACTGATAGTGGCGCTTTAAGACCAGCATCACCCGGTCGCCCCGACGGATTCCCAGCGCCTTAAAGTAATTGGCGGCTCTTGCGGACTCCTTCTTCATATCCAGGAAGGTAAACCGCCGCTCGGTCATATCTTCACTCACATGGAGCATTGCCAGCTTGTCGGGCTTGGTAGAGCCCAGCTCATCGATCACATCGAAGGCAAAGTTGAATTTGTCCTCGTTGTGGAAATCGATCTTCGTCAGCTTGCCGTTTTCCACGGTAGGCGTAATGAACTTGCGGTAGACCCTGGGCAGCTTTTCCGTGGGGGCTTTGGTCTTGGGAGCGGTGGCCACCACAGCGGTCTGCTCTTCTCTTGCGGCATCGTTGCGAAGCACGATGGCATAGAAGGCGCAGTCCTCGCCGTTCACAGCGATCATGCCGTGGGGAGTGCCGGAGTCGTAGTAAATGCAGTCGCCAGGGCCTAAGACCTCGGTGTGCTCACCGATCTGGATGCGCATATGACCGCGGATGACGATATCGCACTCCTGGCCCTCGTGGGTCACCAGTTCCATGTCCTCGTACTGGGATTCCTCCCGGAACTTCAGTTCCATGTACAGTGGCAGCGCGATACGGTTGCGGAAGCCGGCGGCCAGGTTGTAGCCCACCATGTGGTGTGCTTCTTCAATTCTTTGACCTTGGCCCTTGCGGGTTAGGGCGTAGGAGCGCAGCTTGGGGCTGTGACCTTCCAGCAGGTCTCCCATATCCACGCCGAAGATCAGCACGCAGCGATACAAAAACGCGATGCTTAAATTCTTATCGCCGGACTCACAGGCAAGATACTCCTCCACCGTGGTGCCGGTGCGCTGGGCCATTTCTTCTACCGTGATGCCGCTGACTTCCCGCAGATCGCGGATACGCCGGGCAACCTGGCGGATTTTCAGGTCCATGCCGTTAATGGGGTTTTCCATAAAGATACCTCTTTATAACTGATTCCGCATGATCTTACCGGAGATGGTCTTGGGCAGTTCGTCCCGGAAGACCACGATACGGGGGTACTTGTAAGGTGCGGTATGGCTCTTGACGTAGTTCTGAATTTCTTTCTTCAGTTCCTCCGTAGGCTCGGTGCCGGGCACCAGCACGACAGACGCCTTGACCACCTGACCGCGGACCTCGTCGGGAGCGGCGGAAACACCGCACTCCAAAACGTAGGGCAGCTCCATGATGGTGGATTCGATCTCGAAGGGTCCGATGCGGTAGCCGGAGGACTTGATCACATCGTCGGCCCGGCCCACATACCAGTAGTAGCCGTCCTCATCCCGCCATGCCACATCGCCGGTGTGATACAGACCGGCATGCCACACATTGTCGGTGGCTTCCTGGTTGCGGTAGTAGCCCAGGAACACGCCGCAGGTGGGCTTGGGGTCGGTACGGATGACGATCTCGCCGTTAACACCGTCTGCCACGGGGTTGCCGTCGGGATCCACGATGTCGATGCCGTAGCCGGGCACAGGCTTGCCCATGGCGCCGGGCTTGATGGCAGCGCCGTAGAGGTTGGCGATGCCCAGAGTCATTTCCGTCTGGCCGAAGCCTTCGTGGATGCGAAGACCGGTGGCCTTTTCAAACTGATAGAACACCTCGGGGTTCAGGGCCTCACCGGCGGTGGTAGCGTGATGGATAGAAGAAAGATCGTATTTGGAAAGGTCTTGCTTGATGAGCATCCGATACATAGTCGGAGGCGCGCAGAAGGTGGTGATATTGTACTTTGCGAACATGGGCAAAATCTTCTCCGCGTCGAAGCGGTCGAAGTCGTATGTAAATACCGCACCCTCACACAGCCACTGGCCGTAGAGCTTGCCCCACAGGGCCTTGCCCCAGCCGGTCTCGGAAATGGTGAAATGGAGGCCGTCCCGCTCGCACAGGTGCCAGTATCTTGCGGTCACATAGTGGCCCAAGGCGTATTTGTAAGAATGGGTGGCCATCTTGGGATAGCCGGTAGTGCCGGAGGTGAAGAGCATGAGCATGGGGTCGTTGCCGCAGGGGGCGTCGTCCGCTCTCACATACCGGCGGCTGAA
>JAZRZT010000152.1:0-4551 GCA_045601475.1 Faecousia sp. | reverse complement strand
CTGCTTTTTCTAAGGAGAAATCTATGAAATGCCAGGCGTTAGGGTCAAGCCGGAAACAGCTTGGCCTCCCAGTGCGGTAAGAATGTGATGGATACATGATAGGGACGGTTTTGCCTTTGCGACCGCCCCTGGTACGACTGCACTTTTTGCAGTCGTTTTTTGTTTTTTGCAGTTGTAATCAGGTTATCTTGGAGGGTTACTATGCTCAGTGTAAAAACGCCGGAAGAGGTTCTGGCTCTGATAAAAAACGAATTTTCTCCCATGGCAGAAATGGAGACCGTTTCTCTGTCTTCTGCCATGGGCAGAACACTGGCAGAAGATATCACAGCATCGGAATATGTGCCGGATTTTAACAGATCCACAGTGGATGGATATGCTGTGCGGGCCAGTGATACCTTTGGTTGTACAGATGCGATACCTGCTATTCTCCCTTTACAGGGCGAGGTGTTAATGGGTCAGGGTGCGGCATTTGTTTTGGGCGGCGGGTGCTGTGTGGCGGTCCCCACCGGAGGTGCAGTGCCGGAAGGCGCTGACAGTGTGGTTATGCTGGAATACACCGAGGATTACGGTGACAGTACAATCGGCGTGCTGAAATCTGCTGCGCCCGGTCAAAATATGATCTTTCGCGGTGATGATGTTTATCCCGGCAAGGTGATCCTGCAAAAGGGCAGGGTCCTCTCCTCCAAAGACATCGGTGCTCTGGCTGCCATTGGCCGGGTGCAAGTACCGATCGTCAAAAAACTGACTGTCGGTGTGATTTCTACTGGGGACGAGCTTGTTCCGCCGAATGTTAAACCCGGTCCCGGGCAGATCCGGGATGTGAACAGCCCTATGCTGGACGCTTTATTGGCAAGTTTTGGCGTGAATGTAATCAACTACGGTATTGTAATTGACGATGAAGCCCTACTGCGGGAAACCGTAGAAAAAGCCATCGCCCAGTGTGATGCTGTGCTGCTGTCCGGTGGAAGCAGCGTAGGCGTAAAGGACGCTGCTTGCCGAATTATTGAGTCTATGGGTAGCCTTTTGCTGCATGGTATTGCCATCAAACCAGGTAAGCCTACTATTTTAGGTAAGACGGGGAATAAACCGCTGGTCGGTCTGCCCGGCCATCCGGTTGCGGCGTATTTTATCACAAAGCTGTTTGTTTTGCCCTTGTTATCACAACTTATGGGAAGAACGGAAGCGGTTTACACGACTACAGCAAAGATTACGGAAAATATAAGTGCTAACCACGGCAGAGCTCAGTATCACTGTTGCCGTTTGGAGCGCAAAGGTGAGGAGCTTTATGCATACCCAATCCGGGGAAAATCCGGATTGATCACCACACTGGCCGGTACCGATGGCTATTTCTGTATCGACAGAGATTGTGAAGGCTTACCCCAATTTGCAGAAATTCAAGTTACGATCACACAAGGAGATTGATTCTATGGGATTTGCGTATTTAACCAATATTCCTTTGGAAAAAGCAAGGGAAGACTATATCGAGTTGATGAAAAGCCATGGCTATGGCCCTAAGACGGAAGTAATTCCTGTGTGGGATGCCTGTGGACGGGTCACCGCCCATGCGGTCTATGCCCACATTTGCGCGCCCCACTACGCTGCCAGCGCTATGGACGGTGTTGCGGTAAGCGCCAGAGACACCTTTGGTGCAACGGAAACAACCCCGATTCAGCTGCAGCCCCATCAATATATCGTGCTGGATACCGGTGATCCCATCCCCGAAAACTGTGATGCCGTGATCATGGTGGAAGATATTGTCAAAAACGAAGACGGCTCCATTACCATCCACGACGCTGCAGCTCCATGGCAGCATATCCGCCAAATCGGTGAAGACATTTGTGCCGGAGAAATGATCCTTTCTTCTCATATGCCGGTTTCACCTGCTGCCATTGGTGCAATGATTGCCGGTGGTGTGCTGGACTTAGAAGTGATCCGAAAGCCGATCGTTGGTATTATCCCTACCGGCGATGAGATCATTCCGCCTTGTACGGATCCGAAACCCGGCGATATTTTGGAGTTCAACGGATCCATCTTCTCCTCTATGGTACGCCAGTGGGGTGCTGAAGCAAAAGTGTACCCCATTGTTCCCGACAAATTTCAGCTGATTAAAAATGCTGTGGCGCAAGCAGCCGGGGAATGTGATCTTGTGATTCTGAATGCCGGTTCCTCTGCCGGCCGGGAAGATTTCTCTGCGCAGGTCATCCGCCAGCTGGGTGAAGTACTGTATCACGGCATTGCTATGAAACCCGGAAAACCTGCAATTTTAGGCTGTCAGGGTGCTACACCAATTTTGGGTGTACCCGGTTATCCCGTTTCCGGTATTATCGTCATTGAGCAGCTGCTGAAGCCTTTGATTGACCATTGGTTGAAAGTGCCTGCTGCACCAAGTGTATATGCCAAAGCAATTCTCACCCGCCCGGTTGTATCGGGTCTGAAATACCAAGAATTTGTTCGTGTGCGCCTGGGCTATGTGGGTGACAGATTGATGGCCTCTCCTTTGAACCGCGGCAGCGGTGTGGTTTCTTCTTTCATGAAAGCCGATGGTATTCTGGAAGTACCCCAAGGTCTGGAGGGTTATGAAGCAGGCAGTGAAGTGACTGTCCAGCTGCTCTGCTCCCAAGAAAAGCTGAAAAATACGGTTGTTGTCATCGGCAGCCATGACCCCTTGCTGGATGAACTGGGCGATATGCTGCATGTTGCCGATTCCGGTGTTTATATGGCGTCCTCTCATGTTGGCTCGATGGGTGGTATCATGGCTATTCGCCGTGGGGAAGCTCACGCTGCGGGCTGTCATTTACTGGATACCGCCACCGGTGAATACAATCTCTCCTTTATCCACAAGTATTTCCCCAACGGCGGCGTGAAGCTGATCCGCTGCGTGGGCCGTCAGCAGGGCATGATGGTGGCGAAAGATAATCCTTTGAATATCCAAAAGTTTTCTGACATTGCACGGGAGGGTATCCGCTATGTCAACCGTCAGAAGGGTTCCGGTACCCGGATTCTGACAGATTATCTGTGCAGCCAGGAGAATCTGGATACCGCCGCTATTTACGGCTATGACCGGGAAGAACTGACCCATACCTCCGTGGCAGCGCAGATTGTCAGCGGCAGCGCTGATGCCGGCATGGGTATCTACTCTGCTGCAAATCTGTACGGACTGGACTTCATTCCCATCTGCATTGAGGAATATGATCTGTTGATTCCTGACCATGCGTGGGCTACGCCTCAGATCCAGCAGATGATTGCCACCATGAAGAGCGATGCTTTCAAAGAGAAGATCCTCTCCTTAGGCGGTTATACCGTAGACGGTTGCGGTGAAGTCATTCCGTTGGATTGACACCCCTAAAATAACGAGGTGAGTTTATGGTTGATCGGCTGGGCCGTGATATTACTTATCTTCGCATTTCTGTTACAGATAAGTGTAATCTGCGTTGCCGGTACTGTATGCCGGAAGAAGGTGTTTGCAAAAAGAGTCATTCCGAAATGCTGACAGAGGACGAGATCATCACAGCTGTGGAAGCTGCTGCGTCTTTGGGCATCACCAAGCTGCGGTTTACCGGCGGCGAACCTCTGGTAAAAAAGAATATCGTTTCCATCTGCCGCAGAGCTGCTGCGGCAAATGGCATCCGGGAGATTTGCCTTACCACCAACGGCATACGCCTGCCGGAGCTGGCCGGACCGCTGAAGGAAGCCGGTGTGAAGCGGCTGAATCTAAGCTTGGATACATTGAATGAAGAAAAGTATGCTTACATCACCCGTGTGGGCAAGCTGGAAGCATTCCGGGCGGGTTTGGATGCCGCGCTGAAGGCGGGTTTTGAGAAAATAAAAATCAATTCCGTGTTAATCGGCGGCTTTAACGAGGAGGACATTCCACAGTTGGCGGAATTGACCAGGCAGTATCCTGTGGATATGCGCTTCATTGAGATGATGCCCATGTATGACAGCGGTGATTTTGATGAAAAGGCCTTCATTCCCTGCACCCGTGTTCTTGATTATCTGCCGGATGCTGTCCCTGTAGGAGAAGATGACGGCGTCGCCAAGCTGTACCGCTTGCCGGATGCCAAAGGAAATATAGGTCTTATCAGCCCGGTTAGTGCCCATTTCTGCGGCTGCTGCAATCGGATTCGTCTGACAGCCGATGGCAAGGTGAAGCCGTGCCTGCACAGCAGCGACGAGTATTCCCTGAAGGGTTTGGACTTTTCCGGAATGCAGCGTGTGCTAAAGGAAGCCGTTTGGAACAAACCCGCTTGGCATGGGGATTTGGATGCGCTGCACAGAAGCCAGGCAGGACGAAACATGAATCAAATAGGAGGCTGAACGATGTCCGACTTTACCCACTTTAATGAACAGGGTCGCGCCAAGATGGTGGATGTGGGAGAAAAACCCATTTCGCAACGCACCGCAGTGGCAGCGGGCCGCGTGCTTGTAAATGAAGAAACCTTTTCTCTGATTCAAAGCGGCGGTATGAAGAAGGGAGATGTGTTGACGGTTGCGCAAATTGCCGGTGTTATGGGCGCCAAGCGCACCCCGGATATCATCCCAATGTGTCAT
>JAZRZT010000151.1:0-3907 GCA_045601475.1 Faecousia sp. | reverse complement strand
AAGCTTCCGATGTGCTCTACGGCGTTACCATGCAGGAGCAGGGTGTGTCGAAGCTCTTGCGGCTGGATCTGAACCAGATGGAAGAATACTTGGGTATCGTCGAATAAAGGAGTTAACATGGGCTTTTTTGACAAAATCAAGGCGGGCCTTGCCAAGACAAGAAACGCTTTGAGCGATACACTGACCAATGTGTTCACCGCCTCGGAGCTGGATGACGACTTCTATGATGAACTGGAAGAAAGTCTGATCCTGGCCGATCTGGGTGTGGATACGGCGGTCAAGGCGGCGGAGAAACTCCGCCAGGCCGCAAAAGAGCAGCACATTAAATCCGCAGAGGATGCCAAGACGGCACTGAAGCAGATCCTGGTGGACATGGTGCAGGTAGGTCCTGCGGAACTGAATCTTAGCACCAAGCCCTCTGTGGTGCTGGTGATCGGCGTCAACGGCGTGGGTAAGACCACCACCATCGGCAAGATCGCTACGCAGCTGGTAAATCAGGGCAAGAATGTGATGCTGGTGGCAGGTGATACCTTCCGTGCCGCCGCGGCCGATCAGCTGGAAATCTGGGCAGAGCGCGCCGGCGCTTCCATCGTGCGTCAGCATGAGGGCGCAGACCCCGCCTCTGTGGTCTTTGACGGCATCCAGTCTGCCAAGGCCAAGGGCGTGGACGTAATCCTGGTGGATACCGCAGGCCGCTTGCACAATAAGCAAAACCTCATGAACGAGCTGGGCAAGATCAGCCGCATCGTGGAGCGGGAACTGCCGGAATCATCCAAGGAAGTCCTTTTGGTGCTGGACGGCACTACCGGCCAGAACGGCCTTATCCAGGCCAAGCAGTTTAAAGAGATCGCCGGCGTGACCTGCATGGCCATCACCAAGCTGGACGGCACTGCCAAGGGCGGTATCGTCATCGCTGTGGCAGACGCTTTGCAGATTCCTGTAAAATTCGTAGGCGTAGGTGAAAAGGCAGAGGACCTCATGGCCTTTGAGCCGGAAGCGTTTGTGGAGGCACTGTTTGAATGAAAGTTGTATTGGCAAGCCATAATCCCCATAAACTGAAGGAAATCAGCAAGATCACCGAAAAATTCGGTTTTGAACTGGTTTTGCAGTCGGATTTGGGTGTGGATATCGATGTGGAGGAGACCGGCTCTACTTTCGAGGAGAACTCCTACCAGAAAGCAGAAGCGGTTATGAAAGCCACCGGCCTGCCTGCTCTGGCAGACGACTCCGGTATTGCGGTGGACGCTCTGAACGGCGAACCCGGTATCTACTCCGCCCGCTACGGCTTCGACGAGAGCTTGGACGATTGGGGCAGAATGATGCTGCTTCTTAAGAACACCGAGCATGTGCCCGACGGAAGCCGCCAGGCCCAGTTCGTGTGTGTCATCACCTTTATCACCCCGGAGGGCAAGGTAATCCAGGCCCGGGGCGAGATCCACGGCGAATTGACTCGTGAGCCCCGGGGCGAAAACGGCTTTGGCTACGACCCCATTTTCTACTACCCGCCCTTCGGTAAGACCACCGCGGAGGTGAGCCCGGAGGAGAAAAATGCTGTGTCCCACCGGGGCGTGGCATTGCAGAAATTCTATGAAAAAATGAAGGAGGCCGGCTATGCTGACAAGTAAGGAAAGAGCAGAGCTCCGTGCCCAGGCAAATACCCTGGATACCACCTTGATGGTGGGCAAGGATGGCGTGACCGATGCGGTGATCGCCGAGGCAGAGACCCAGCTGGAGGCCAGAGAACTGGTGAAAGGCAAGGTGCTGGAAAGCGCCATGATGACCCCCCGGGAGGTCAGTGACGAAATTTGTGCGGCTACCGGCGCCGATGGCGTTGCGGTGATCGGCACGAAGTTTGTGATCTACCGCTTCAGCGAGAAGTGCCAGGCAGAGCGCAACCAAACCGGCCGCGCCAAGCGCAAGCCGGAAAAGGTCAATCCTGTCCGTAAGGGCGCCCAGGCCCGTCGCCAGGCAGCCCGCAAGGTAAGAGAACAGCGCAACGAGTATTTCCGCCAGATGGCCATCGATAAAGCCATTGAGCGGGACAGGGAGCGTCAGCTTAGGGAGAAGCAGTAAACCATAAGGCGAGGGGAGAGCACTATGGAAAAAATCGGCATCTACGGCGGAACATTCAACCCACCTCATATGGGCCATGTCCATGTGGCCAGGTATGCCATAGGGACACTATGCCTTGATAAGCTGCTGATCATTCCTTCCCACACACCGCCCCATAAAGATTTGGCGGTGGACTCTCCCTCAGCTGATGAGCGGCTGAAAATGCTGCAAATGACCTTCGCCGGAGAAGAAAAAACGGAAATCTCACCAATAGAACTGCAGCGCGGCGGCGTCAGCTATACTTTTGATACTGTAACTGCTTTGCAGGAGCAGCATCCCGACGCGCAGCTGTATTTGTTGGTGGGTACGGATATGCTCTTGTCCTTTGACCGCTGGTATCGCTATGAGCAGCTTATGAAGATGGTGACCTTGGCGGTGTTCTACCGGGGGGATAAGGAAGAGAAGACCCGTATCCTGCAGAAAAAGGAAGAACTGGAATCCAAGGGAGCGCAAGTAGTGCTGATGGAAAATCCGGTAATTCCCATTTCTTCTACCCAGCTTCGCCGTATGATGATTTTTGGGTGCGCCGGGGAATATTTGCCGGAAAACACCCATCAATACATTTGCGAAAATGGCCTGTACAGTACAGACCGGGACTTCCGGAATCTTCCCATGGAAGAACTGGAACAGGTGGTGGTCAGCCTTCTGAAGCCCAACCGGGTCGCCCATGTGCTGGGTTGCCGGGATACGGCAAGGGAATTGGCAAACGTCTGGGGCGCGGACGAAACCGATGCCGCCAGAGCAGGCCTTCTCCACGATATTACCAAAGCTCTCAGCGGCCCGCTGCAGCTTACCGTTTGCCATACATATGGGGAAGCGCTGAGTGATTTCTCCTCCCATAATCCGAAAACCCTCCACGCCCTTACCGGCAGTTTGGTGGCGGAGCGGATCTTTGGGGAAAATCCCGCGGTGGTGGCGGCGATCTGCTCCCACACCACGGGCAAGGCCGACATGAATACGCTTGAAAAGATCATTTATGTGGCAGACTATATGGAACCCAACCGGGATTTCCCTGGTGTGGATAGATTGCGTCACCTAGCCTATACGGACTTAGACGGCGCGTTGCGAATGGGTCTTGAGATGACCCTGGCACTTTTAAAAGAACAAGGGCGGGAGATCTCTCCCGAATCCCAGGAAGCCATCTCGTGGCTTAAAAGAAAGGACGGAATAGAATGTTAACAGCAAAAGAAGTAGCCTATGCGGTAACCAAAGCCCTGGACGACAAGAAGGGTATGGATATCAAGCTTTTAAGAATCAGCGATGTCAGCACCCTGGCAGACTATTTCCTGATCTGCACCGGTACCTCCAACACCCATGTCAAGACCCTGTGTGACCACGCAGAGTACACCCTGGAGCAGTTGGGCGAGCCCATGCTGGGCCGTGAGGGCCACCGCGGCAATACCTGGGAGCTTTTGGACTTCGGATCCATCGTTGTCCATGTGTTCACCGAGGAAGCAAGAGAGTTTTATTCTTTGGAGCGTCTGTGGGCAGATGCCGAGCAGATCGATCTGAAAGATATCATTGTAGAAGAGTAAGAGAGGGAAAACACCATGCATTACGATCATTCTGCCGTTGAGAAAAAATGGCAAAAATACTGGGAGGAAAAGGACACCTTCCACACCGACGTCTGGGATTTCTCCAAGCCTAAGTACTATGTGCTGGATATGTTCCCGTATCCTTCCGGCGTGGGTCTGCATGCCGGCCACCCCGAGGGCTATACCGCAACGGACATCATGTCCCGCATGAAGCGCATGCAGGGCTATAACGTTCTGCATCCCATGGGCTATGACTCCTT
>JAZRZT010000150.1:0-10045 GCA_045601475.1 Faecousia sp. | reverse complement strand
GCACCGGTATCATCAACCGCTTCGGCGGGGATGAGGAAGGAGCGGTGATCGTATGAAAAAAGTCAACAGAGTGATCACCGTCCTCATTTTCATTTTCCTGTACGCCCCCATGTTGGTGCTGATGATCGCGTCCTTCAATGTGGGCAAGGATATCACGGAATTTGAAGGCTTCACCTTTATGCAGTATGCAGAAGTCTTCAAAGACAGAAGTCTTCTGACCTTACTGGGCAACTCTCTCATCATTTCCGTTCTGTCCAGCGCCATCGCAACGGTGTTCGGTACGGTGTCCGCCGTGGGCATCCACTCCATGAAGCCCAAGATGCGTAAGGCGGTCATGAGTCTGACCAACATCCCCATGACCAACCCGGATATCGTGACCGGTATTTCCCTTTCCCTGCTGTTTGTGTTTTTGGGCACGAAACTTTTGGGTCAGCGAAACGCCCTCACCTTCTGGACACTGCTGATTGCCCACATCACCTTTAATCTGCCCTATGTCATTTTGAATGTGATGCCCAAGCTGCAGCAGATGGACCGCTCCTTGCAGGACGCGGCCATGGATCTGGGCTGCACCCCGGTGCAATCCTTCTTTAAGGTCACCGTCCCGGAGATCATGCCCGGCGTGATTTCCGGTGCTATCATGGCCTTTACCATGAGCCTTGACGACTTCGTCATCAGCTATTTCGTCACCGGCCTTGATTTCATTACGCTCCCGGTGGAGATCTACAACTACACCAAAAAGCAGCTCCAGCCCAAGATCTACGCCATGTTTACCATGCTGTTCCTTTTGATCTTTGTGCTGATGGTGGTCATGAATCTTCTGCAGATCCGCCAGGATAAGCAGAAGGCTGCCAGGAAGGCATAAGGAGGGGTGGCTATGAGAAAATGTGTAACACTTTTGTTAGCTGTCCTGTTGATCGTGGGACTTTTCAGCGGCTGTGCCGCTTCTGAGAGCCGTACCGTTATTAATGTCTACAACTGGGGTCAGTATATCTCCGAAGGCAATGACGGCTGCATCGATGTAATCGCCGAGTTCGAAAAGGCATATCCCAATATCAAGGTCAACTATGTCACCTTCGATTCCAACGAGACCATGTATGCCAAAATGGCAAACGGCGGTATTACCGTGGATGTGATCATCCCCTCGGACTATATGGTGGACCGGCTGATTCAGGAGAATATGCTCCTGCCCCTGAACAAGGACAACATCCCCAACGCCAAGTATATCCACGAGGATTATTTAGGCTGGGATTTTGATCCCGAGAACACCTACTCCCTGCCCTATTCCTGGGGCACTGTGGGCATCATCTACAACAGCAAGTACGTGGATGAGGCGGATGTCACCGGTTGGGAACTTCTTTGGAACGAGAAATACGAGGATAAGATCCTCATGTTCGACAACTCCAGAGACGCTTTCTGCATCACCCAGTGTATGCTGGGCTATGACATCAACACCCCCGATCCGCAGGAGCTTCTGACTTGTGCGAAAAAGTTAGCCGAGCAACGGCCTGTGGTCCAGCAGTATATCATGGATCAGGTCTTTGACCTGATGGAAAACGAAGAAGCCTGGATCGCCCCCTACTACGCCGGCGATTATCTGACCATGGCGGACGAGAATGAAAATCTTTCCTTCTATCTGCCTAAAGAACAGGGCTTCAACCGCTTTATCGACGCCATGTGCATTCCCACCTGCGCCGAGAACAAAAAAGAGGCGGAGACCTTTATCAATTTCCTGTGTGACCCGGAAATCGCCGGTGGCAACATGGACTGGATCTGCTACGGCACACCCATCCCCGCCGCCAAGGAGTTTATGGACCAGGAAGTGGTGAACGATCCCGTGGCCTATCCCGACAAGGATACCTGGGCTATGGGTCAGGGCTACGAGGCGCTGCCCCGCAGCACCACACGGCTGATGGAAGAGCTTTTCATGCAAGTAAGAAACGGCATTTCCATCCATCTCCCCAAATAAAGAAATCCCGGATGCAGTTGCATCCGGGATTTTTATATTACTGAATTCCCACGGTGTTTTTCAGATAGGCTGTCACCTGATCTGCCAGGTCCCGCTGGTTCTGTGCGCTGGGCAGGCCGATCTGGGCTGTTGCAGGGCCCGCGCCCTCCAGCTGGTAATCGAAACTGGTGACAAAGAATTTCTCATCGCCCAATTCCTTCTGCAGGTCCAGCATGGCGTTGTACTGGTCGAACTGGTAGCCTTGGGTAGATGTTTTGTCCAGCCACACGATGGCAGGCGTCTTGCCATAGATTTCCCGCAGGCGGAGGATAAAGTTCTTCGCGCCCTCTTTGAATAGTTCCAGACTAAAGCCCGCAGCAACCGTGTCGTTGCCGCCCACCTTCATCACGATCACATCGGGGCAGCGGAGGAAGGGATACTTCTCCTCTCCTGTCCAACGCCACCAATATTCATAGGCGTCGGTCATACTGATCTTCTGGGCCACATCGCCGCTCAAGAAGCCGCAGTTGCCCTTGGCCACGATGCTGTAATCGGCGTTAAAGTCCTGGGCCACCTGGTAAGCGAAAGAGCTGGTATTGGAGTGGTCTGTGACCAAGAAGCCCTGTCCCTTACGGAACTGGCCGGCAGAGCCGGAGCCGGTGACGGTGGAGTCACCGATAAACTCAATGTACAGATCGTTCTTAGCCGGAGCGGCGTCCACAGTGCCGGCAAATTCAATGCCCAAAAGCATCTGCTTATGCCCCACATAGGTGGAAGGCTCCAATTCCCGCAAAAGCTTAATCGTATGCTTGCCAGGGGTCAGAGCGACCTCAAAGAAATAGCCGCCGGGCACAGGCATCAGCGTGGGGCGTTCCCGCTTTTCTCCGTCCACAAACACTGCCAGAGTGCTCTCGTAGCTTGTCTTATAGTGGACCTTCATATTGCCGCCCTCAGCATTCACAACGAACTCAAAACCGCAGGCGGGCCACTCGATCCGGGCGGCGGTGGCGTCTTCGTCATCCAAAAACACACGGCCCTGGACCTTGGATGCGCCCAACATACCGGCCATGGTACGGAAATTTTGCGGATTGGCAATTGCCGTAATCGCGTTACTTTGCACAGCGCCTTCGTAACCTGCTGCGCTCACACTGGCGGTGATCTCCTTGCCAGCGGCATTTACAGGCACATAAAAGATCTTGCCGTTGGCGTTATCCACAGGTGCGCCGTCCACCAGCCACTGGTAGATGGGGTTTGCAACGGTGGTTTCGGCGGTCAGAGGAGTATCTTCCTTGCCCTCGCCGGAGATCGTCACCGTACCCTCCAACTTGGGGAGAGGCTCTGTGGCGGGGGTGTCGTCCTTGGCAGGTGCCTTAGAGCAGCCGCAAAGCAGCAGGGTGGCAATCAAAAGAAGAGAGAAAATCCTTTTCATATGTACGCTCCTGTAAAATATTAATTTTCCTTATTATAAGCAATCTTTCCCCCAATTGCAAGGCACAAAAACGCCCCGGGAAACCGGGGCGTGTATTATGTTGCAGATTATACCCAGCCGCGGGTCTTCACAGCGTTTACAACGCGGTTGATGGAGATGACATAGGCTGCGTCTCTCATGTACAGGCTCTTCTCCTGGGCCAGATCGTACACATCCTGGAACGCCTTGGTCATAGCTGCTTCCAGCTTCTGCAGGACCTCTTCCTTGGGCCAGAAGTAGTTCATGTTGCACTGAACCTGCTCAAAGTAGCTGCAGGTCACGCCGCCGGCGTTGCACAAAAAGTCGGGGATCAGCATAATGCCGCGCTCGCGGATCAGTGCATCGGCGTCGGGGGTGGTGGGGCCGTTGGCCGCCTCGCACAGCACCTTCACCTGCTTAGAGATCTTAGGCAGCACAGCGGGGGTGATCTGATTTTCCAGAGCGGCGGGGATCAGGATATCCACATCCTGAGAAAGCCATGCGTCCCCTTCCAGGACCTCGTAGCCCAGAGCGATGGCCTTTTCCTTATCGATGCTGCCAAACTTATCCTTGATCGCAGCCAGTGCCTCGGGGTCACAGCCATCTGCCTTGCGGAAGGTGTAGGCCACCTTATCGGTGTTGTTCCAGCAGGAAACAGCAATCAGCTTGCCGCCAAGCTGGGTGTACAGGCGGGCTGCGTACTCGGCAACATTGCCGAAGCCCTGGATGCTGGCGGGGGTGGTCTCAATGGGAAGATTCATGTTCTTCAGGCACTCACGCAGGCAGTAGACAACACCGAAGCCGGTAGCTTCTGTACGACCCAGAGAGCCGCCCAGGCCAACAGGCTTGCCGGTGATCATGCCGGGATAGCGCTGGCCGGTGATGGTCTCGTACTCATACAGCATCCACATCATGTGCTGGCCGTTGGTCATCACATCGGGAGCGGGAACGTCCAAAGTGGGGCCTACCTGGCTCCACAGCTGGCGGATATAGCCACGGCACAAACGCTCCTGTTCGCCCTGGGACATGGTGCGGGGATCGCAAATGATACCGCCCTTGGCGCCGCCCAGAGGGATATCCACAACAGCGCACTTCCAGGTCATCCACATGGACAGAGCGCGAACGGTGTCCATGGTCTCATGGGGATGGAAGCGGATGCCGCCCTTGGCGGGGCCTCTTGCGGAATTGTGCTTGATACGGAAGGCGTTGAACACCTTCACGGAGCCGTCGTCCATCTTCACGGGGATGGTGAACTGCAGCTGCTGCATGGGCTGGCGAAGCAGGGCCTTTGCGCCTTCGTCTACGCCCAGCATATCGGCTACTTTATCAAACTGAGCCTGTGCATTTTCAAAAGGATTGTAAGTTTGTGCCATTTTCATTACCTCCTAAATCGGTTATAGCAGAGTGGTCAATTTCTGCCCTTTCCTTTTACAGGATATACCAATTATTTTGCATTGTCAAGGAAAAATCAGCCATATTCTGCATAATTACACGGCATTTCCGAAACATTTTGAATAATTTCCTGCAAAATATCAATCCTGCTTAAATGGCGGATCCGTCACATATCCACCTCTGAGTTTTTGCATGGAACGGGATACCGCGTCCTTGGAATTTTTCCAGGGCGCTGAGGCATTGCGGTAGTCAAATTTGTCGATAAACCAATCCAGATCCCCCTGGACACGGGCAAGGTTTTCCTTCATCAAAGCGCACACGGTATTATAGAACCACTGGATCTGCTTGTTGGGAAGTTTCTCCTGGGCCTGCTCCAAAAGTTCTGTAAAATGGTGCATGCAGAAGCCTTTGCCGTTTTCCACCTTTTTGCGGAATTCCTCGTCCCTAATCAGATAGAAAAAAGTGGTGTAGTAGCGGTTCATGTTGTATTCCAGCCGGTCGCACAGAAAACAGCTGCCGGTTTTTCTCTTTGCCCATTGCAAGATGGGCAATTCCTCGGTGGGTTTCTTGGAGAAAAGCCCCTTTTTACCGGGCATCTCCAGGCCGTTTATTTCGTTTTCCAGTTCCTTCTGCAGTCCCACATAGTAGGTCTGCATCACCAGTGCATTGCCCAAGGCGTTGCCGTAATCGTACAGGCGCTTAAAATGCTGGCGGCAGAATCCTTTGCTGTCGGTGGCCGCCCGGACGTCCGGCTCCATGTAGCTGGCGCTGGGGCCGATCACATAGCGGATGGCCCGCTGCTCCGAAAGCCGCTCCAGGGCGCAAAACGGACATTCGTCCGAGGATTCGAAGGCTTCGTTTACCGGCAGGGTATCGATCTGTTCTTTCATACCTGCTCCCCCCTTTTAGTTTTATGGTATCACAAAAACCTGCGCCTTGCAATCCCCGCAAAGCACCGATATAATAGTACCGGGAGGTGGGGCTGTGTATTACCGGGTCAATGATTTTTATAAGAAACTTTTCGGCTGCAAGGTCTATAAGCTATCCCTGGACGGCGGCTTTACCTGCCCCAACCGGGACGGCACATTGGGCACCGGGGGCTGCATCTTCTGCGGCAGCGACGGCAGCGGTGCATTTGCCGAAAGGGGCAGCTGTATCCCTACACAGCTGGAACAGGCAAAAGCAAGGGTCGCCGCAAAGATCAAAGGTGGAAAATTTATTGCATATTTCCAGGCTTTTACCTCCACCTACGCCCCTGTGGAGCGCTTACGGAAACTCTACGAAGAAGCAATTGCCCCCCAGGATGTGGTGGGCCTTGCCATTGGCACAAGGCCCGACTGTTTGGGCGATGATGTGGTTGCCCTTTTAGAAGAGATCAACCAGAGAAAACCGGTGTTCGTGGAATTGGGTTTGCAGACTATGCACCCGACAACTGCGCAATATATCCGCAGAGGGTACGAAAATGCCGTATATTTTGATGCGGTAAAGCGGCTCAAAGCGGCAAACATCCATGTGGTGACCCACATCATTCTGGGCTTGCCCGGAGAGGATCTTTCTATGGCTGTGGAGACCACCCGGCAGGCGGTACTGGCCGGTACAGACGGAGTCAAGTTCCATCTTTTGCATGTGCTGAAAGGAACGGACCTTTGCAAAGATTATGAAGCAGGCAAATTCTCCTGTCTGACCATGGAGGAATACGGCAGTTGGCTGAAAGCCTGTTTGGATGTGCTCCCCGCTTCTGTGGTGGTTCACCGGATCACCGGCGACGGGGCAAAGAAAGACCTTGTGGCAACCCTTTGGTCGGCAGATAAAAAAAGAGTTTTGAATTACCTCAATTGCATATTGTAAAACAAGGCGACACTTCCTACGGAAGTGTCGCCAAATGTTTTATCAGTCACCAAATTTAATGTTGATACCACCGCCGCGGTCGTTATCTTTTTCGATCTGCAAATAGGGTGTCAGCTGCTGAGCGGTATTGATCAGCGGCATAGACTGGATGTACACCTTGCCGGGGCCGGTGATGCGGGTATGGAACAGGCCCTCACCGCCTAAGAAGATATTCTTCGCCCCCTGGACCATCTGAATATCCATGGTACAGCTTTCGCTCATAGCTGCCAGGTAGCCGGTGTCCACGACGATAGACTGTCCTACTGCCAGGTCATATTCCTTGCAGTGGCCGTCGATCTCCAAAAACACCATGCCGTTGCCTTTGATTTGCTGCATAATAAAGCCTTCGCCGCCGAAAAATCCTCTGCCCAGCCGTCTTTGCAGGTACACAGACAGCTCCAGACCCTTCTCCATGGCCAAAAAGCCCCGCTTTTGCACGATGATGCCGTTGCCTGGGGTCACCTGATAGGGAATGATGCTGCCGGGGAAAGTGGACGCAAAAGCGATCATACCGGGGCCACCCTGGGCGGTATATTCATTTATAAACAGGGACTCTCCGGAAAACATTCTGCCCAGCATTTTTTTCAGACCGCCACCGGTGGTGGTGTCCATTTTCATGTTGGGGGACATCCAGCTCATGCCGCCGCTTTCGGTACAAAGGGTCTGCCCCGCCTCGGGATAGCAAATCACAACGGGCAGGTTGCCGCCTTCGATCTCATATCTTACCATACTGTCCATTCCTTTCATTTATAAACTACAAACAGTGACCATCACTGATCTGTTAATCTTATTATAAAATGACAGGAAACATTTTTCAACAAAAAAGAAAGGGGCAAAAATCGCCCCTTTCTTTCGTGGTTATGCTTTTGGCAGGAATGTGGCAGGATCGACGATCTTACCGTTGCAGCTGACGCTAAAATGCAGATGGTCACCCACAGCCGTTTCCATAAGGGCGGTGTTGCCTACGGTGCCGATGGTCTGACCCAGCTTCACTGTGTCCCCTTCCTTCACGGAAAGCTCGGAAGAAAGGCTACTGTAGCAGGTCAGGTAGCCGCCGTCGTGGTCGATGACCACCGTGGTACCCATAGTCTCGTCCTCGTAGATCTCAAAGACCTTGCCGTCGGCTGCTGCCAGAACCTTTGTCCCGGCTTCCGCGGCGATGTCGATGCCGTTGTGGACCCGCCAGTCCCGGGTAGTGGCGTTATACGCCAAAGCTTCCATGGAATAGGACGCTACGGTCTTACCCGCCAAGGGAGAGCCAGTCTTTGTAGGCATCTTGGCAGGCTGCGTAGGCTGGGTAGTGGGCATTTCGCCGTTTGGCTCTGTGGCCACCGCCTGCACATCCTTATTCCCGGTATTGTCTGTCTGGGTGGTGGGATTTTGCAGCTGGGTCTTGCCGGGGTCTGCGTTGCGGTAATACAAGTAACCGGAAACACCGATGGCCACCGCGCACAGGACCAGGGCGATGTAGTAACCCTTGCCGTTTACAAATTTGCTAAAGTTCTTTTTGCTCATAATCAAGCACCTCCGATGTCAGTATTACCATTTTTTCGGAGGTTAAACCAATTTTTAGAAAAAATCCGCCCTGCCGGGTAGCAGAGCGGAGTTATTTGATTTACTTTGCCTGTTCCAGAGCCAGGGTGACGGTGGTGGTGTCGCAGACTTCGGAAGGTCCGAAGTACTGAATAGCGCCGGGGTAGACGTAGCAGGTATCAACAGCCCACAACTCTCTGCGCTCGGCGAAGTACTTAAAGGGCTTGCCCTCCAGCTCTACCAATGCCTTACGAATAACAGGCTTATCGGCACCATGGCGGCGCTCGATGTTCATCATCTTGGTGATGGGCATACCGCCTGCCACCCACTCCTCCGCGGGCTTGGACAGATTGGATACCTTAGACAGATAGCCGGTGTAGCCGTACTGGATCAGCATGAAGGCATTGTAGCCCAGGGAGTAGCAGTAGTCGGCATCGAAGTTGGAGGGGAATGCGCAGCGGCCTTCGTAACCCAGGAAGTGATGCAGGGGGGAGAACTTACCGGTGTAGGTGCCGGCAGCCTTGCGGGCAGCCAGGTTGTTCTTCACCAGCTCGGAGAACAGCTTCTCGGACTCGATGAGGGAAACCTGCACGTTGCCGTGGGGATCACGCTCCAAGAACAGCTGCTGCTGGATGGTCTGGGGCAGGATGGCAAACACGGCCATGGACTCCTTGGTCAGACCGTTTTCAATGAAGGCGTACTTCTCTTCCCAGGTGGGCAGGGCGTTGAAGGCATCGGCCTTGCTGCCTGCCAGCAGCTCGTTGATCTCAGCGATCAGCACGGAGAACTCGGGGACGAATTCCACGATGCCCTCGGGGATGATGGCAACGCCGAAGTTCCAGCCCTTGGCGGCGCGGGAAGCCACGGAGTCGGCAATATAGTCAGCCAGAGCGGCCAGGGACATCTTCTTGGCAGCCACTTCCTCGCCGATGAGGCAGATGTTGGGCTGGGTCTGCAGAGCGGTCTCCAGAGCAACATGGGAAGCGGAGCGGCCCATGACCTTCACGAAGTGCCAGTACTTCTTGGCGGAGTTAGCGTCGCGCTCGATGTTGCCTACGATCTCGGCGTAGGTCTTGGTAGCGGTATCGAAGCCGAAGGAGCACTCGATGTCCTCATTCTTCAGGTCGCCGTCAATGGTCTTGGGGCAGCCGATGACCTGGATGCCGGAATTATTGGCAGCAAAGTACTCAGCCAGCACAGCGGCGTTGGTGTTGGAATCGTCGCCGCCGATGATCACCAGGGCATTGATGCCGTGCTTTTTGCAGTCCTCGGCAACCACACCAACCTGGGCCTCGGTCTCCAGCTTGGTTCTGCCGGAGCCGATGATATCAAATCCGCCGGTGTTGCGGTAAGCATTGATGTATTCGTCATCAAAGATCAGATAGTCGTCGTCGATGAGGCCGCTGGGACCGCCCTTGAAGCCGTAGAGCACATTGTCCTTGTTGGTAGCCTTCAGGGCATCGTACAGGCCGCAAATAACATTGTGGCCGCCGGGTGCCTGACCGCCGGACAGGATCACGCCCACCACCTGCTTCTTGGATTCGGCGGTATTCTGACCCTTCTGGAAAGTGATCTCGTTCTTGCCGTAGGTGTTGGGGAACAGGGCCTTGATCTTCTCCTGGTCGGCAACACTCTCGGTGGCGCCGCCATTTTTTACACAGATCTCGGAAATGCCGCCCCGGAGCATGCCGGGCAGCTTCGGTGCATACTGGTATCTTGCCAGCTGCAGAGGGGAAAGTTTCATATCAAAACACTCCTTGTCGGTTTTCTTTTTATAATTCCTCACAGATTATACTCTATTTTAAGATAAAGGTAAATAGTTATTTTGAATTTTTTCAAAA
>JAZRZT010000149.1:0-5652 GCA_045601475.1 Faecousia sp. | reverse complement strand
AAGGACATGTCCGTGCCCGAGTTCCGCAAGGCTTGCGAGGACTTTGCCGAGGACTTCATTCAGAAGCAGATGGGTGGCTTTAAACGCCTGGGCGTTGTGGGCGACTGGGAGCATCCCTACCGCACCATGGACAAGCATTTTCAGGCCCAGGAAGTCAAGGTCTTTGGCCGGATGTTCGACAAGGGCTTTATCTACAAGGGTCTCAAGCCCGTTACCTGGTGTCCCTTCTGCGCCACCGCTGTGGCTGAGGCCGACATTGAGTACAAGGACGATCCCTGTACCTCTGTGTATGTAAAGTTCGCTCTCTGCGACGACCAGGGCAAGCTTCCCGGCGTTGAGAACGCTTACTTCGTCATTTGGACCACCACCATCTGGACTCTGCCCGGCAACATGGCGATCTGCCTGCATCCCCGGGACAGCTATGTGCTGGTGAAGGCCGAAAATGGCGAGACCTATATCATGGCCGAGGCCCTCATGGAGAAGACCATGAAAATGGGCGGCTTCGAAAACTACGAAGTGGTTGCCACCTACCCCGGCGCGTTCTTTGAGAACATGCTGGCAAAGCACCCCTTCCTGGACAAGACCTCCCGTCTGGTCCACGCTGAATACGTCACCATGGATTCCGGTACCGGCTGTGTTCACACCGCACCCGGCTTCGGTGCTGACGACTACCAGACCTGCATGCGCTATGGCATGGAGCTGGTTGTGCCTGTGGATGACTACGGCCGTCACACTGACTACGCCGGCAAGTACGCCGGTCTGAAGACCGAAGAGTCCAACCCCATCATTCTGGAGGACATGAGATCTTCCGGCGCTCTGTTTGCCGCCGAGGAGATCATTCACTCCTACCCCCATCATGACCGCTGCAAGAAGCCTGTGATCTTCCGCGCAACCCCCCAGTGGTTCTGCTCTGTGGAGTCCTTCAAGGACCAGGCTGTGAAGGCCATTGAGGACGTGCAGTGGTTCCCCGCCTGGGGCGAAGACCGCATGATCAGCATGATCCGTGAGCGCGCCGACTGGTGCATCAGCCGTCAGCGCCGCTGGGGTCTGCCGATCCCTGTGTTCTACTGCAAGGATTGCGGCAAGCCTGTTTCCACCCCCGAGTCCATCGCTAAGATCTCTGCCCTCTTTGACGAGCACGGCTCCAATGTGTGGTTTGAAAAGGAAGCTATGGACCTGGTGCCCGACGGCTTCACTTGTCCCCACTGCGGCGGTAAGGACTTCGACAAGGAGACCGATACCCTGGACTGCTGGTTCGACTCCGGCTCTACCCACTTTGCCTCTCTCATGAAGGACACGCCCGATCTGTGGCCTGCGGATGTATACCTGGAAGGCGCTGACCAGTACCGTGGTTGGTTCCAATCCTCCCTTCTGACCTCTGTCGGCGCACTGGATCAAGGCGCACCCTTCCGCCAGGTTCTGACTCACGGCTGGGTCGTGGACGGCCAGGGTCGCGCTATGCACAAGAGCCTGGGCAACGGTGTTGATCCCGCTGACCTTATCAAGGATTTCGGCGCCGACATCGTCCGCCTGTGGGCTGCTTCCTCTGACTACCACGCCGATGTGCGTTGCTCTAAGGAGATCTTTAAGCAGATTGCCCAGAACTACCTGAAGTTCCGCAACACTGCCCGCTACTGCCTGGGCAACCTCAACGAGTTTGACCCCAACAATCTGGTTCCCGCCCATGAGATGGAAGAGTTAGACAAGTGGGCGCTGACCAAGCTGTCCACCCTCATCGCCAATGTCCGCAAGTCCTACAACGGCTACGAGTTCCACATGGTCTCCCATGCTATCAATGACTTCTGCGTTGTGGAGCTGTCCAGCTTCTACCTGGATATCATTAAGGACCGTCTCTACTGCGAAGAAAAGAATGGCCTGCGCCGCCGCAGCGCACAGACTGCTCTGTATCTCATTGTAGATGCTCTGGCAAAGCTGTTTGCTCCCATCCTGGCCTTCACCTGTGACGAGATTTGGCAGGCTATGCCCCACCGTAACAGTGACGATGTGCGCAACGTGCTTCTGAACCAGATGCCCGCCGACTGCGACGCATACATGCTGCCCGCTGAGGACATGGCAAAATGGGACCTGATCATGAAGCTGCGCCAGGATGTGAACGGCGTTCTGGAGCTGGCCCGCGCCGACAAGCGTATTGGTAAGGCTTTGGAGGCCCACGTGAGCCTGCAGACCGAGGATGCCGCTTTGAAGGCCGCCTGTGAAGGTGTGAACCTCAGTGAGATCTTCATCGTCTCCTCCTGCGACTGGGAGGCTCCCGCAGAGGGTGCTGCTACCGCTGCCGGCACCAATCTGCCTGCGCTGACCATCGGTGTGACCGAGGCTCGCGGTGAGAAGTGCCCCCGCTGCTGGATGCACTCTCTCAAGGCAAACAAAGAGGGTCTGTGCCCCCGCTGCGCCACTGTGATCTCCAACATGGATCTGGATATCTAAACATTGCACAAAAACGGCTGACTCCTTGGAGTTAGCCGTTTTTCGCAACTTTTTTATAAAATGCCTTTACCCTGTTTCGATATTGTGGTACACTAAAGTATAGTTTCTTTCAGGGGGATCACCATGAAGCTTTCTCGCAAATTTGATTATAACCGCCTGTCCCTGCCCCTGGCCTTTTTGCTGCCGGTGTTGGGGATGTTCGGCGTTATGATATGCCGTGGATTTATCCCATTCGGCGACACATCCATGCTCTATTCCGATATGTACCATCAGTACTATCCTTTTTTTGTCAGCTTCCGCCGCTCGTTGCTGTCCGGAGAAAGTCTGCTCCTAAACTGGGATGTGGGTTTGGGTGTTAATTATCTGGGTCTGATCGCCTACTATTTGGCATCTCCATTAAATCTTCTAAGCGTTTTCATCCCCGAATCCTGGCTATTAGGCTATTTTTCGTTGCTCGTCCCCATTAAGCTGGGTTTTGCCGGACTGTTCTTTGCAGTTTTCTTAAAGAAAACATTTCGTGCAAACGACATTTCCATTTCCGTGTTTGGTTGTTTCTATGCCCTTTGCGCATGGGCTTTGGGATACCACTGGAATGTGATGTGGCTTGACACCTTTGCCCTGCTCCCCCTGGTGACACTGGGCACAATTTCCCTTTTGCGTGACAAAAAGTTTATTCTTTACACGGTTTCTCTGTTCTTCTCCATTATTTGCAACTATTATATCGGATTATTTACCTGTATCTTTGTGGCGCTCATTTTCCTGTGTTATGAGATCTGTCGTTTTACCTCTGTGAAACGGCTGTTTCAGGACTTGGGACGCATCGCTTTATTCTCCGCTTTGGCCATCGGCATGACCGCGTTTTTGGAGTGGCCGGCATTTCAAGCCTTACAAACCACCCAATCCAGCGTGAACACCTTCCCACAAGGTTTTTCTCTAAATATCGCCGGTGAAAACACCTGGGCCGGCCTTTTTGATGCCATGCGGCAGGTAGCCGGCAACATGAACGGCGGTATCGCCCCCAACTATAAAGACTGGGACGCCCTTCCCAATTTGTATTGCGGCATCTTTTCCACGATTCTGGCATTCTTGTTCCTGACCTGCAGGCAGGTGAAAGTGCGTGACAAAATCTGCTCTGTGGCTTTGTTGCTGTTTCTCAATTTGAGTGTGATCGTGCGGCAGTTGGATTATATTTGGCATGGTTTCCATTTTACCAACATGATCCCCTATCGATTCAGCTTTTTGTATAGCTTCGTTGTGCTTTACATGGCCTATAAAGCCTACACTCTGCGCAGGCACTTCAGGCTATGGCAGGTAATTATCGCTTTTGTGCTTACAGTGGGAATCCTTCTGTGCGGAAAAGAAAATACCGATCTGACATTCTGGGCCTATAACTGCGTATATATTCTGCTATACCTTGTGGTTCTGCTCCTGCCCCACCTGTATCGCACACCGAAAAGGGGAGCTTCCAAAGAGGAAATCAAGACGGTATGCCAGGGCAGACGGGAACGTCGACAGATCAGTGGTGTGCTGCTCCTTTGCATTATGTGTATGGAAATGGTGCTGAACCTTGTAAACTTTGGCATGGATTTCACAGGCACCGTAGTCGACGACTATCCCCGCGGAACGCAGTACTCTGAGACTATCATTTCCTATATGAAGGAGCGGACAAAGGACCCCTTCTACCGTGCGGAAGTGACCAGCACGCAGACCCTTAATGACGGTGCACTGAACGGATACAACGGCATAAGCACCTTTACAAGCTCTGCAAATGTGAATGTCACCCGGTATATGCAAGCCTTGGGCTTTGGCGCAAAAGACACCTACAATCGCTATAGCTTCGCGGATAGCTCTCCGGTCTCCAACCTGTTCCTTGGTCTTCGGTATATGATCGATCGGGACGGCCTGGTTTCGGAAAATGCATATTTCAACCAGGTGCACAGCTATGACAAAGTGACCCTGTTGGAGAACAACGCCTACCTCCCTCTTGGTTTTTTGGTAGATCCCCAGATCCTCACCGTTGATTTTGATACTGCCTACCGGGAATTGGACGCCAACAACGGTAACTGGAGCAAGATGCTGTTCCAGAACAAACTGTTCCGGGCGGCCACGGATACTGGTCGGGAGGTATGGTCCTTTATTAACGGCAACCATCTGTCCATCTCCGCCTCGGACCTGACCCTCAGCGACGCCAGCCACTCCGGCAGTTGTGACTATACCACAAGCCCTCAGAAAGGCGGCACAGTGGTCTACAAATACGTGGCCAACAAAGAAGGGTACATGTGCCTGGATCTGTATATCGGCCTGTACAACTCCTCCTACGGCGCCAAAAACAAGTTCTCTGTATGGAAGAACGGCATTGAGCTGTATAGTGACACCTACAGTCTTTCCCAGCTTTACGGCGTTGCAGATGTGCAGCCCGGAGATGTGGTGGAACTGCATATCCAGTGCGTCGCAAATGAAGAGGGTTATATCAATGTCCATGCGGGCATCCTGGATGAAGACATCTTTAGGTTAGGCTATGATATGCTTGCGGCTTCATCCCTTGAATTGGAAGCCTTTAACGAAACGTATCTTCAAGGCACCATCACCTGTGACCGTAACGGTGTATTGTATACCTCCATCCCCCAGGACGGCAATTGGGTGGCCATGGTGGATGGTGAACGGGCAGAGATCGTAAAGATCGGCGATGCCATGGTGGGCCTGCTTCTCAGCGAAGGAGAACACACGGTGCACTTTATGTACCGCAACTATGATTTCCTCATAGGCTGCAGTGTCAGCATCGTTTCCGCCTGCGTTTTCCTTGCGATTCTAATCGCTTCCCTGAGAAAACGACCTAAGACGAAATAACGTACAATACCCAGGCTTGTATAAGCCTGGGTATTTCCATATTTGCAATAAGAAAAGCTCCACTCGAATGAGTGGAGCTTTATGTTTGCGTTATCTATCATCCCGGGCAGTCGCCCGGAAAGTTCGTCGGCGTAGATGAGCTTAACTTCTGTGTTCGGGATAGGGAGCGATGGGAGCGCTGCCTGTGGCAGATGCAGCGACCTGAGCGAGTGGCAGCGGTCGGCAGATGACGATGCCGCGCCGTCGGCATGGAAGCTGCCGGGCACCGCAACAGGAAACAGGTGGACCCGTAATCAAATTACAAATTAAAAATCCTCCACCCATTTGGGTGGAGGTCAATATGTTCGCATTACCTATCTT
>JAZRZT010000148.1:0-3563 GCA_045601475.1 Faecousia sp. | reverse complement strand
GGCCAGCAAAAGTCCCATGGGAATGAGGGCCAAAAGGGTCAGACCCCAGTCCATGCGCCACATTTTGATAATGGACAGAAGTCCCAAAAACGCCGCGTCGAAGAACATGAGGATGCCCCAGCCGAAGCACTCGCAGATGGTATCCAGATCGTTTGTGAACAGGCTCATAAGATTGCCCACTTTATTGACCTGGTAGTACTGGCGGCTTAAGTTTCTTGCGTGGTCAAACATACGGTTACGCAGGTCGGTTTCCATTTTAATGGCAGAGCCCAAAAAGCAGATCCGCCACAGAAAGCGGCCGAACACCATGGTCAGGATAATGCCCACCATGGGAAAGCACACCTTCTCCAAAAGGAGGGTCATATCAAAGGCCACGGTTTTGCCGTCGATCTCCACAAAGCCCTGGGTGATGCCGTTGACCACCAGCTGGTAAAGCTCCGGTATGATCAGCTGCAGATAGTCCACCGCCACCAGCGTAGCAAGGCCCAGCAGCAGCCAAAAGGCATATTTGAGATAGTATCGGTTAAAATGCCTGCCGAAAATCACAGCCCCCACCTCCTTCAAACATCGTTTTCGTTATAGTACCACAGCCAAAAGACTTTGTAAACCGCACAAGCCCCCAGTCTTTTTTGCAAAAAAGACAGCCCCCTTTACACAAGCAATGTCATTAAGTTAAGCAAACTATGTCATTCTGAGCCTGCGTAGCAGGCGTGAGAATCCGCTTACCAAGGGTATTACGGATTGCCACGCGCTTACAGCGCTCGCAATGACATCCTAAACTTAATGACATTGTTTACACAAGGGGGCCTTCTTTGATTTGTTATCTTCTGAAGCTGCGGAGCATGGCGAAGAACCGCTCGGTCTCCAGGCTTCTTGCCCGGCTTCCCATGGAATCGGTGACTTTATTCAGCCGCCCCAGCCAATCCTTGGCCGTAAGGCTGATCTGGCTGTCTGTCAGCAGGTAAGGACAGTCCTCCATGCGCAGTTTGCCAAACCCCTTGGCAAATTTCTCCCCCACGCCCAACGCCATGGCATAGGGCGCTAGATTGAAGAAATAGTCCGGGTCTACCTGCTGGATAGACTGTACCGTTTCGCCGTCGACCCGCCGCAGATACTTTCTAAGACCCATGCAAAGGGCAGCCGTCTCTTTTCCCTGGGGGGTACGCAGACCGCTGAAGAACAGGAACACCCCGGCAATCAAAATACCCGCCAGCATCCAGGCCGCCAGGGAGAACACCCCTGCCAAAAGCCCTGTGATCAGCCACGCGGCGCAGATCACCACGGCGGCCGTCAGTTCATGGCGGTTCGGGCGCAGAAGATTGCTGCCCAGTGTCACCAGCTTCCAGCCGGTGAGCGCGCCCAAGGCGCCCAGGAGCAAAATGAGAAGCACCTGCAAAAAGGCGCCGCCGCTCATGGCGATGGCGATACAGATACCGCCGAACAGGCCGATGCCGGAAGCCAAGATCCGAAAGATCTTATTGCTGCCGGTGCGTTTTCTCAGAAGGCTCTGGTCAAGGGGCTTTTCCGCCGCCTTTTGGGAGAGGAGGGCATAGTAAGCAGAGCGGGTGCTGACCGTGTCGCCCTTGGCAAACAGCCGGGCAAACAGTTTCTGCTCCGTCTCTTTCCGCTCGTTGCCCATGCTCATCCGCCGATGGATGGTCACAGTGCCCCGCTTGTCCATATGTAACACCACATAGCCCATCTGGGCCCAGGAGAGGATGGTCAGGGGCAGATCCACGCCCCGGCTTCCCAGAACAGACTGGAACTCACCGGCGGTGATGCCCTCGGGGGGCGCGGTGCAATACATACGGCGCAGGGGCCAAAAACGCATGGCGATCAGCCAGTACAAAAGTGCCAGGGCGCCGCAGGCAGCCATGGCCGCGATGCCAAAGCCGTAGTCCTGGGTGTCCGCAAGGGTCTGGGGGAAGATTTTCTCCGACACCAGAAGCTTCATGGTCACGGTCTCGTGATCCTTCAGCGCCTGGGTGAAGCTGCCCCGGATGGTGGTGCCGTCCACGGTGTAGACGAGATCCCGCTCAATGTTTTGCTGATGGTAGCCGCTGTCAAAGGTGGGCAGAGCGTCAAACACATCGGGAAGGGCCACGGAAAAATCCATAGCCTCAATTTCGTAGGAAAAACCGGAAAGCAGAGGCACACGCATCTCCAGCGCCCCGTCATCATTGGTGTAGATCACATCCTGCAATGTGTAGCTGATGCTGATGGTGAACGTGCCGATCGACCTGCCCAGCTCCCGGTCCAGGTCGATGATCCGCACATCTCCGCTTCTTTTGGTGACGGCGCTGCTGCCGTTGACCCGCACGCCGGTGGCGCCGGCGGGCACAGGGAACTCAAGATCCGTGCGCACTTCGTCCACGGAAATGTTGGCGATCATAGTCACCTGACACTTGCCGTCCCGGGACACCACGGCCTGACTGCTGATCTCCGGGGCGGTAATGGCGGCGCTGACAGAAAATACGCACAGCATCACAAGCACCATTGCCGCGAAAAAGCTGACAAAACGACGCATATCAGCGCCTCCTTTCCGAAATTCTTTATAACTTTTGTATTTTACCACAGCACCCGGCAAATTGCAAGCGGGCGATCATTGATCGCCCCTACCCAGCCGAAACCTTACTCTGCACAATCGGCGATGCGGCTGGGGGATTCTTAAGGGCCGCGCGCCCGAGCGCTGCCAGTGGCAGAGCAAGCGAGGGGGCAAGCGTGTGCCGCGGTCGGCGAGAAGCAAGCCTGCTTTGACAGGCGTAGCTTCTGCCGGGCACCGCAAACGGACACGCCTCGCGTGCGGGAGCACGCGCACCCCCTTAAGCCTGTTCTTTGGTGACTTTCTTGCAGGAGCAAGAAAGTTACCCCGCCGGGAGGGCACGCAACTAACAACTACCACTCTGTTAATCTCGGGCAGGACAATCCCCCAGTCTTCTTGCAATACAAAAAGACAGCCCCCTTTACACAAGGGGGCCGTCGGATTAGCAGTAAAAATCCTTGATCTTCTTGGCGCGGCTGGGGTGACGCAGCTTGCGGATGGCCTTGTTCTCGATCTGGCGGATACGCTCACGGGTCACGTTGAAGATGTGGCCCACTTCCTCCAGGGTATGGGTACGGCCGTCGTACATGCCAAAACGCATGCGCAGAACGTCCGCCTCACGCTCGGTGAGGGTGTCCAGGATCTCCTTGAGGGCTTCGGCAAGCAATGCGTTGGAGGTGGCGTCGGCGGGGCCGGGGGTGCGCTCGTCCTCCACGAAAGAGCCGATGGAGGTATCCTCTTCATCACCCACAGGGGTGTCCAGGCTCAAGGTATCGGCGGCGGTGCGGTTTGCCTCGATGATCTTCTCCACAGGCAGACCCAGCTCGGCAGCGATCTCTTCCACCGTAGGCTCACGGCCCAGCTCCTGCACCAGCTTGCGGTTGCAGCGGGTGGCCTTGTTGATGACCTCTACCATATGCACCGGCACCCGGATGGTACGGGCCTGATCGGCGATGGCGCGGGTGATGGCCTGCCGGATCCACCAGGTGGCATATGTAGAGAACTTATTGCCTCGTTTCCA
>JAZRZT010000147.1:0-8097 GCA_045601475.1 Faecousia sp. | reverse complement strand
CTGACTGAGGAACGGCGTAAGGAACTGACCAAGCAGGTCAAGAAGTACGCAGAAGATGCGAAGGTCGCTATGCGGAATATTCGCCGTGACGGTATGGATTATATCAAGAAGCTGAAGAAGGATTCTCAGATCACTGAGGATGAGCAGAAGAAGGCAGAGAAGGACCTGCAGGATATCCTGGATAAGTTCATTAAGCGTGCAGATGAGGCTCTGGCCGCGAAGGAAAAGGAACTGATGGCTATCTGATGCCATGGATTTTGGGGGCGCTCGCGCCCCCAAAGTGTTACTACAATAACTGAGGTGTTCTATGGCGCTTTTTAAAAAGAAAGAACCTAAGCCACAGCCCCCTGTGCATATTGCCATTATCATGGATGGCAACGGCCGTTGGGCGAAAAAGCGGGGCTTGCCCCGTACCGCGGGACACGCCGCCGGCGCAGAGGCGTTCCGGCGCACGGCAAATTACTGCCGCACACTGGGCGTGAAATATCTCACGGTCTATGCCTTTTCCACAGAGAACTGGAAACGCAGCGAGGAAGAGGTTGCTGGTATTATGTAGCTTCTGGGCAGATACCTGGAAGAAGCCCTTTCCGATATGGAGAAGAACCATGTCCGCTTCCGTTTCTTTGGAGATCTGACCCGCCTGAGCCCGGAGCTTCAGAATCTTTGCCGGGACGCGGAGGAAAAGTCTTCTGCCTACGATGAAGTGCAGGTGAACTTCTGTCTGAACTATGGAGGCAGGGACGAGATCGTGAAAGCGACGCAGGCCTTTGCCCGGGATGTGGCGGCAGGGACGTGCGCACCGGAGGAATTGACAGAGGAGAAGCTTTCTTCTTACCTTTATTCCGCAGGCGTACCCGATCCCGAACTCATCATCCGTCCTTCCGGAGAGATGCGAACAAGCAATTTCCTGCTGTGGCAGTCCGCCTACTCGGAATATGTGTTCATGGATGTCCTGTGGCCGGATTTTTCTCCCGCGGATCTGGACAAAGCAATTATGGAATACCACCGGCGTAACCGCCGATTTGGAGGAGTATAATATGAGAAAGAGAATTATCGCGGCAGCCGTGTTGCTGCCCCTGCTGCTTCTGGTGGTGCTCTTCGCGCCTAAGGTTTGCACGGCCATCCTGTTCGGTGCTATGGCGGCTATCGGTGCCTGGGAACTTTTGCAGGGCACCGGTCTTGTAAAGCATTTCCGTCTTTGTGTCTATTCTGCGGTCATTGCCTTTTGGTGCGGCTTGTGGGGTGGCTTGAGCATTGGATACGGCTGGCTTCTTTTGGGTATCCTTGTATACTGGGTGGCGGTGTTTGCAGAAGTTATGCTCTCCGGCATGAAGGTAACTTTCGACAAGGTCGCCATCTGCTTTGCCGCAGGATTGGTACTGCCGCTTCTGTTTACATCCGTTGTACGTATCCACAGCGGCGAATACGGAAGACATCTTATTTTCATCCCCTTTATTATGGCATTTATGTCCGACACCGGCGCCTACTTTGCTGGCTACTACTTCGGTAAGACCAAACTGGCTCCCGTCATCAGCCCCAAGAAGACTGTGGAAGGTGTTGTTGGTGGTGTTATGGGCGCTATGATCGGCATGGTGATCTACTGTCTGACCATGCAGCTGTCCTTCGGCTTTGCTGCCAATTATCTGTATGCGCTGATCTATGGCCTTGTAGGCTCTTTGGCCGCTGTGTTTGGTGATCTTTGCTTCTCTGTGATCAAGCGCCAGACCGACATTAAGGACTATGGCAACCTCATCCCCGGTCACGGCGGCATTTTGGACCGTTTTGACTCCATGATGGTGGTAGGTCCTCTGGCGGAAGTTCTCCTGCTTCTGATTCCCGTGGTGACAAAGTAATATGGTAAAATGTGTTAGCATTCTAGGCTCTACCGGCTCTATCGGCCGGCAGAGCCTGGACATTATAGATAACTTAAATATTCCTGTGGCGGCGCTGACCGCCGGTGCCAGCGTAGAGCGTATGGCGGAGCAGTGCCGTAAGTATTTGCCGAAACTGGCTGTTATGGCGACGGAAGAGGCGGCGGCCAGCTTGCGGGAACAGATCTCCGATTTGCCCATCCGCATCGCCTGGGGCGAAGAGGGCCTCATTAAAGCGGCCACCATGGAGGAAGCCGACTGTGTGATCACCGCTGTGGTTGGCATGCTGGGCTTAAAGCCCACACTGGCTGCCATCCGGGCAAAGAAGCGCATTGGACTTGCCAATAAGGAGACTTTAGTCTGCGCCGGCGAACTGGTGATGGCAGAGGCGAAGAAGCATAATGCCGAGATCATCCCCGTGGACTCCGAGCATTCCGCCATCTTCCAGTGCCTCATGGGTGCTCACGACCGCCGGGAGATCAGAAAGCTGATCCTGACCTGTTCCGGCGGCCCTTTCTACGGTAAGAGTCGGGAGGAATTGGGCCTTGTGACCAAAGCGGACGCCCTGCGCCACCCTAACTGGAAAATGGGTCCCAAGATCACTGTTGATTGCGCCACACTTATGAATAAGGGTTTGGAAGTCATTGAAGCTATGCGGCTGTATGATCTGCCCTTGGAGCAGGTGGATGTGGTGATCCACCGACAAAGCATTGCCCACAGCTTTGTGGAGTTTACCGACGGCGCGGTTATGGCCCAAATGGGCAGCCCCGATATGCGGCTTCCCATCCAGCTTGCCATGACATATCCCGAGAGAAAACCCTGTCCCGCGCCCGCTTTGGACTTGACCACCTGTGGTGCGCTGACATTCTCCAAACCGGATATGGAAGCTTTCCCGTGCCTTGCTCTGGCCCGTAAATGCGCCGCCAAGGGCGGCACGGCCTGTCCTGTGATGAATGGCGCCAACGAGGAAGCGGTGGCTCTGTTCTTGGAGGACAAGATCGGTTTCTACGATATCTATGACCTGGTGTCCAAAGCTGTGGATGCCGTACCCTTTATCCAAAATCCCACCTTGGAGGAGATCTTGGAGGCCGACCGCCTGGCCCGTGAGGCGGTAAAGAGTTTTATTTGAAACGAGGAATTTCATGACCATCCTGTTTGCCATCCTGCTGTTCAGTCTTGTGATCTTTGTACACGAGTTGGGACATTTTGTGGCAGCCAAGCTGTCCGGGGTCCAGGTAAATGAATTTGCTATGTTTATGGGCCCGGCCCTTTTGAAGTGGAAAAGAGGGGAGACCCAGTACTCCATCCGCTGCATCCCTTTAGGCGGTTACTGCGCTATGGAAGGGGAGAATGAGGACTCGGACAATCCCCGTTCATTCCAAAAGGCAGCTTGGTGGAAACGGCTGATTATCCTGGTGGCAGGCTGTTTCATGAACTTCGTTGTGGCGCTTTTGCTTATGGTGATCGTGTATCTGCCTGTTAAGGAGGCTGTTGTACCCGTAATTGACAGCTTTGAAAGTTATGCCACCATCAACCACGAAAACGGTCTGCGGGTAGGCGACGAGATCGTCGAATTGGACGGCGAGCGGATCTATGTCCGTGGCGACATCAGCCAAATTCTTGCCATGAATCCGAAAGACACCCACGATGTGGTGGTGAGGCGTGACGGCAAGACCGTGGAACTGAATGATTTCTTTATGGAGACCCATCCTGTGACATTGGAGGACGGCACTACCGCCCAAATGTACGGCATGGTCTTCTCCGTGGAGAAGATGGACATCCTTGACAGGATAGACCTGGGTTGGCGTCAGTTTCTCAATTCCGGGCGGCTTGTGCGTATGAGCCTGCAGATGCTTCTGTCCGGCAAAGCCGGCGTGAAGGACCTGTCCGGCCCTGTGGGCATCGTCACCATGATGTCTCAGACCGCCGCGGAATCCGAGAGCGCTTTGGACGCGGCGCTGAATCTTTTGTTCTTCGGCGCATTCTTGTCCACCAATTTGGGTATCTTTAATCTTCTTCCCATTCCTGCCCTGGACGGAGGCCGTACCTTTGCGCTGCTTCTGATCACGGCGATTGAGAAGATTACCAGAAAGAAAGTCAATCCCAAGTATGAAGCCTATATCCACGGCGTTGGCATGGTGCTTCTGATGGCGCTTCTGCTCTTTGTGGTATTTAAAGACGTATTTATGATTTTTAAGGGGTAATACCTATGACAAGACAGATCCTCGTGGGCGGTGTGCCCATCGGCGGCGGTGCCCCGGTGGTCATCCAGTCCATGCTCAATACTAAGACTACCGATGTGGCAGGCTCATTGGAACAGATCAAAAAGCTGAAGACCGCCGGCTGTCAGATCGCAAGATTGGCAGTGCCCAATATGGAGGCGGCCAAGGCTTTTTCGGAGATTTGCAAGGAATCTCCTTTGCCTCTGGTGGCGGATATCCACTTCGATTACAAGCTGGCCATCGCGGCCGCAGAGGGCGGCGCTTCCAAGATTCGCATTAACCCCGGCAACATCGGCGGGGAAGACCGGGTCAAGGCGGTGGTAGATGTATGTAAAGACCGCAAGATTCCCATCCGTATTGGCGTGAACGGCGGCAGCCTGGATAAAAAGCTGCTGGAGAAATACGACCATCCCACAGCGGAAGCTCTGGTGGAAAGCGCTTTCCAGCATTTGGCGCTTTTGGAGAAATACGGATTTTATGATACCTGTGTATCCATGAAATCCTCTACGGTACCCACCATGGTGGCCTCCGCCCGGCTCTTCCGGGAAAAATGCGACTATCCTCTGCACATTGGCGTTACGGAGACCGGCCCTGTTCGCATGGGCCTTATGAAATCCGCCATGGGCATTGGCGCGCTTTTGCTGGACGGAATCGGTGATACCATCCGTGTGAGCCTGACCGACGACCCGGTGGAGGAGGTCTACGGGGCCAAGGAGATTCTGAAGGCTGCGGGCCTTCGGAAAGAGGGCGTGAATATCATCTCCTGTCCCACCTGCGGCCGTACCCAGATCGACCTGATCGGCCTTGTGAATCAGGTGGACGAAGCATTGAAGGATTGCCAAAAGCCTAACACCGTGGCGGTCATGGGCGGCGTGGTCAACGGCCCCGGCGAAGCCCGGGAAGCCGATATCGGTATCGCCGGCGGCGATGGCTGCGGCATGCTGTTTGAGAAAGGCGTGCAGACGGTGAAGCTGCCCTACGACGAGCTTCTGCCGGCACTGCTGCAGAGAATAGAAGAACTATGAGGTCCATATGAAAGAGCGCGTATTCCTACTTGATATGTTTTCTGAATATCAGCCCCAGGATTCCCTGGGGCAATTTCTGCTGCATGCACAGGTGGAAAGCGCAGACATTGACCCTGTCAAAAGGTCGGTAAGTGTTTGTATTGACAGCGCTCGCTATATTCCTCAGAAATACATAGAGCAAGCCCGTAAGGAGATCCGGGATACCTACGGCCTGTCCAATGTGGACTTGATTCCCACATACCCGGAAGATCAGATGGTGAATATGCCTTCAGAGGACATGATGGCCTTGTTTATTGCCGAAAATGCCATGACCCGCGGCTCTTTAGCCGGTGCAGACTGGGTGTGGCAGGGAAGCGCACTTTCCGTGACCCTCCAGGGCAACGGCAAAAAGCAGGTGGAGGAGTGTATCCCCAAGGTCCGCATGGCTCTTCACACTATGTTCCATACGGATGTGACCATCACCGTGACTGCCGGCAAAAGCCTGGAAGGCCAGGCACTCTACGATGCCATGGCAAAGATGCGGGCGGATATGCTCCATGACCTGCCGAAAGTCAGCGTGCCCCAAAAGCAGGAGGCATCTAAACCCGCCGCCACGGATACCATTTACGGCAAACCCTTTAAGGGACAACCTGTGCCTATGCACACTCTCAATCTGGATATGGGCTTTGTGGTGGTGGAAGGTAAGGTGTTCCATGTGGAGCACAAGGAGCTCACTAAGCGCAACGCCTTTGTGATCAACTTTGACATTACCGACAATACCTCTTCTGTGCGTATCAGTCGTTTCATGGAGAAAGGAGAGGCAAAACCCATCCTGGAGAATGTGAAAGAGGGCGGCATTGTCAAGGTCCAGGGCAAGTTGATGATCGATAACTACACCAACGATATGGTGTTGAAACCCAATGCCATTATGGCGGGCAAGATGGAAAAGCGGAAGGACCTGGAGCCGGGCGAAAAGCGTGTGGAACTGCACATGCATACCATCATGAGCAACATGGATGCACTGACAAACACCAAAGCCGCCATTAAGCAGGCAGCCGCTTGGGGCCATAAGGCAATCGCCATCACGGACCACGGCTGTGTCCAGTCCTTTACGGACGCGCTCCACGTGGTGGAAGATTGGAAGGGCGCGCCCAAGGTGGCAGGCACCGACCAGGATATCAAGATTCTCTACGGTTGCGAGGGCTATTATATCAACGATGTGGATGATTGCTTAGCTGTCCGCGGCACCCGGAATATGACCTTTGACCAGGAGTATGTGGCCTTCGACTTAGAGACCACGGGCCTTCGTCCCCGGTTTGATAAGATTATTGAGATCGGCGCCGTCCGCATGAAAAACGGTGTGGAGATCGACCGTTTCCAAACCTTCGTGGATCCCGGCCAGGCCCTCCGCCAGGATGTGGTGCAGCTGACAGGCATCAACGACGAGATGCTCAGGGGCGCGCCTAAGATCGAAGAGGTCATGCCCAAATTCCTGGAATTCGTGGGTGATCGGGTACTGGTGGCCCATAATGCCGAGTTTGACACCTGCTATATCCGCAGAAACTGCGCCGCACTGGGTTTGGATTGTAATATTACCTCTGTGGACACCCTCACCCTGTCCCAAAATCTGCTGACGGAAATGGGCAAGCATAAGCTGGACATGGTGGCAAAGCACTTCGAACTGGGTGACTTTGAGCACCACCGCGCAGCCGATGACGCGCTCATTTGCGGCAAGATCGCCGCCAAACTCTTTGAAATGTTGGAGGGAATGGGCGTTACCGATGTCCAGGCGATCAATGAGGCCATGCTGCCTCTGCGTCCTGCCCACCGGGCAGACAATACCCACGCCCAGCACATCATCCTGTTTGCCAAAAACCAGATGGGACTTCGGAATCTGTACCATTTGATCTCCGATGCCAATCTGAAATACTTTAAACGCAAGCCCCGTATCTTCAAATCCCAGCTAATGCAGCTGCGGGAAGGTCTGATTGTGGGCTCTGCCTGTGAAAATAATGAATTTTTCCAAGCGGTGATCTTCGGCAAGGACGACGAGGAACTCAAGCGCATTGCCTCCTTCTATGACTATTTGGAGGTCCAGCCCCTTTCCAATAACCGCTTTATGCTCACCCCCAGACGAGAGGGTGATCAGCCCTTGGCGGAGTCCGATGAGGACCTGAGGGAGTTTAACCGCACTGTGGTCCGTATCGGTGCGGAGATGGACAAGATGGTGGTGGCTACCGGCGACGTCCACTTCTTAAACCCCGAGGATGAGATCTTCCGCCGTATCCTCCTTGCCACCAAGGATATGAACGACGAGCGGGAAAACCCCTTGTATTTCCGCACCACTGACGAAATGCTTGCGGAATTCTCTTACTTGGGAGAAGAGAAGGCAAGAGAAATCGTTATTACAAATCCCAACTACATCACCGATATGTGTGATACCGTACGGCCTGTGCCCCACAACCTGTTCGCCCCCTCCATCGAAAACTCTGTGGAGGACCTGAAGGCGCTGGTGTACGGCAAGTTCCATGAGCTTTACGGCGAAAATCCCCCGGAACTGATGCAAAAGCGCGTGGAAGTGGAGCTCAGCGACATTATCAACTGTCACTACGATGTGATCTATATGTCCGCCCAGAAGCTGGTGCAGAACTCCTTGGAGCACGGCTACCTGGTGGGCTCCCGTGGCTCTGTGGGCTCGTCCATCGTGGCATACCTGTCGGGCATTACGGAGGTCAACTCTTTCCCGCCCCACTACCGCTGCCCCAACCCGGACTGCAAGTATACCACCCTGGAGGTGGCCCCCGGCTACGGCTGCGGTGCGGACCTTCCCGACGAAGTCTGCCCCAAATGCGGCACAAGATTTGCCAAGGACGGCTTTAATATTCCCTTTGAGACGTTCCTTGGCTTCGGCGGCGATAAAGTGCCGGATATCGACCTGAATTTCTCCGGTGAGTACCAGGCCAAGGCCCACGCCTACTGTACCGAGCTCTTTGGAAGAAG
>JAZRZT010000146.1:0-2885 GCA_045601475.1 Faecousia sp. | reverse complement strand
ATTCTGCGGTGCTGCCCGCTGTCGGCGCGAAGTCTTTGGTAAACTTTTTTCTTGGGTTTTGGGCACATCCCCATCGCCTCCAATAGCCTAAAACCTTTCAACGGGCAGCAAGGGAAACCCTCGCCGCCCATTGCAGCTGCTATTTTAGTCTATTGGTAAGCCGTCTGTTTATGCAAACAAGCCGGAAACAAAGGCGCAGAATTTGGCCCAAACACCCACACTCTGGGTGGTGTCTTCCTGGGTGAGATGCAGGGTCACATGCTTCACCTGATCCTCAGTAACCATTCCCAAGGCCTTTGCGGTGCGCTCCACCTGCTCCAGATTGTAGCCTGCTTCAAACTCTTCCCAGAGGGCTTCATTCTCCACCCGCAGTTCCTGGACATACTGAGCCATAGCAGCGGCCTCCTGCTGAGTCTTCTGCAGGCCAATGAAACTGGCAAACATCACTACCAGCATAACTGCCGCTGTCACGATGCCCAAACATGCCACGGGATCCACACGAACGACCGTCCGCTTATTCGTTTTTGCCTTGGGGCGCTGCACCTTTTTCACGGGAGCGGTGACTTCGATCTTCCGTGCGACGCTGCCCACGGTGTACAAATTCACATATTGCACACTGGGATACCGTGCCATGGCTTCTCTTCCTCTCTACATGGGATTACAGTTTTTCACAGACCCGAAGCTTTGCGCTGCGGGAGCGGGGATTTTCTTCCAGTTCTTCCGCCGATGCCACAATGGGCTTGCGGCTAATGAGCTTCACCTGGGGTTTTTTACCGCAGACACAAACCGGGAAGCTGGGCGGGCAGGTACAGCCCTTGGATGCGGCGGTCATGGCTGTTTTGACAATGCGGTCTTCCAAAGAATGGAAAGTGATCACCGCCAGCCGTCCGCCGGGATTCAGCAAGGGAATGGCGTCTTCCATGACCTTTTCCACAGAGCCCAGCTCGTCGTTGACCGCAATGCGGATGGCCTGGAAGCTGCGCTTTGCCGGGTGCTGCTTTTCCCGAAGGGCAGCGGCAGGCATCGCGCCTCGAATAATATCCACCAGTTCCAAGGTGGTCTTGATCGGTCTTTCTTCTCTACGGCGGCAGATGGCCTCCGCGATCCGGGGCGCGTAACGCTCTTCACCGTAGGTGTAGAGGATGCGGCGAAGCTCTTCCTCAGACCAGGTGTTCACCACGATCTCTGCATTGAGGGCGTCCTGGCTGTTCATGCGCATATCCAAGGGGGCATCTGCCATGTAGGAGAATCCCCGCTCCCCGTCATCCAGCTGGGGAGAGGATACGCCCAAATCCAGCAAAATGCCGTCCACGCCGGGGATATCCAAATCTTTCAGCACCTGGGCGATCTCACAGAAATTAGAGTGCACCAGGGTTACATTCTTTTCATAAGGGGCAAGCCGCTCCTTGGCAACCGACAGAGCAATGGGATCCCGGTCAATGCCGATGAGCCGGCCAGTGGTCAGCCGCTTTGCGATCTGTCCGGAGTGACCGGCGCCACCTAAGGTGCCGTCCACATAGATGCCGTCGGGCTTGATGTTCAGTCCGTCGATGCATTCCTGCAGGAGTACCGACACATGATGAAACTCTCTCACAGGCCGATCGCCTCCAAGGAAGCCAGCAGCTTTTCGGGAGTGAGGTTCTCTGCCTCAAATGCAGCGAACTCTTCTGCGTCCCAGATCTCCGCCTGACCAGCGCGGCCCACGATGATCACATCCCGGCCGATGCCGGCGTAATCCAAAAGAGGCTGGGTCAAGGTAAAGCGGAACTGCTTATCGGGAGAGCACTCTGTGGCATAGATGAAGATCAGGCTGGTAGCGGCGCTGCGCTGAGAGATGGGCAGATTGTTGTAGTTCTCGCCCAAGGTCTTCCAGTCGGAGCCGGTATACACCGTGAGACAACGTCGGCCGCAATTGACACCAACGGTCACATAGAAGTCTTCCCCCAGTTCGCCGCGCAGCTTGGCGGGAACGAACAAGCGGTTCTTATCGTCTAGTTTTGCAGGGTGCTTACCGATCATCGTGCTCACCTCCACTCCATTTTACTCCATTTTTCTACCACTTTGCTCCACATAACAACAGTATAATGGATACATCTTCAAAATGCAACACTTTTCTTGCAAAAAATCCCGATTTTTTCAAGAAAAAACCGGGATTTTTGGATTTTAGAACGGATGTTTGGTTATTCCTCAAAAAATTGTATTTCTTCCTGTCCCAAACCCACTGTTACCGCTTTGGGACTCTCAGAAAACCGGAGCAAAAAGTCAGCCAACGGCCCCTCCACCTGCTCCTGGACGATGCGGCGGATCTGCCGGGCGCCGTCTTTATTTCCTGTTTTCCGGGTCAGGTATTCCGGCAGACCTTTGTCCAGTTTCAGTGCGATACCGCCCTGGCGGGCGCGCTCGCAAAGCTCCTGCAGATACTTATCGGCAACCTCCAAAAGCGTGTCCTTTTGCAATCTCTGAAAGGTAACGATTCTGTCCAGTCGCCCTAAAAATTCCGGGGTGAAATGGCGGCGCAGTGCCGTATCAGTCTCCCCTTCTTTCCCTGCGGGTTGGAAGCCCAGGCCATCGCCTTTGATCTCGCCCCCCAAGTTGGATGTCATGACCACAATGGCATTTTTAAAGCTCACCTTCCGCCCGGTGGAGTCTGTGAGCTCCCCCTCCTCCATGATCTGCAACAAGATGCCCGACACATCCGGGTGTGCCTTCTCCAGTTCATCCAGAAGCACCAAACAGTAGGGTCTGCGGCGGACGGCCTGGGTCAGTTTGCCGCCCTCCTCATAGCCCACATAGCCGGGGGGCGCGCCGATGAGCCGGGCCACGGATTGTTTCTCCATATACTCAGTCATGTCCAGGCGGATCATGGCGTCCGGGCTTCCGTACAG
>JAZRZT010000145.1:0-6402 GCA_045601475.1 Faecousia sp. | reverse complement strand
TCATGTCCGGCAATTCGGTCACATGATCAATGGTTGTCACACCTTCGGCGTGGGAGATGGATATGTACCACTTCCCATTGTATCCCCACCAGCCGCCGTACTCCATCATATCGGCCTCGCTCATGCCAAAGTCATAGAAATCCTGATACTCATAACCCATGTCCTTGAGTGTTTCGATATAGGCCTTGGTATCCTCCAACGTGGTACCGCTGAACTCGGTGCGATAATTTTCCACTTCGTTCATCGTGCCGCTGGGAAAGTCGGGCAGATCAGCAGGCCAGCCGTCAGAGTTTTTAGAGGCTTCCTCGTTTATCTCGCCGATCTCGCCAAACAGCTCGTCGGTCCCCGTGTCTTCGCCGGTCAGTCCTTCCAGCTGGTTCAGCAACCCCTGCAATTCGTCCAGTTCACTGTTCCCGGTGGTGCCTTCTCCACCGGCCAGACCGCCGATCAGGCCGAGCAGACCGCCGGATTCCTTTTCCTTTTCGTCACCGCCCAGCAGACCACCAAAGATGCCACCACTGCTTTCACTCTGTGTGATACCGGCTTCCTCCATCACATTGTTGATCAACTTCTTTGCGGCGAAGCCCAGAATCAGACTGATCACCAGCGCGACCACCATCATGATAAGGGCTGCGCGGGCCAGATTGCGCTTCTGCAGTTTGCGGCATCCGCCGCAGGCCCAGACGATCATTAGGATCTGGCCGATAACAGGAATACACATCAAAAGCATGATGCCGATAAAACCGCCCGTGGTGATCAGCTCATACTTACTGCCCGCAGGCGGCATGTCGGAGGTAGACGCGGCGTAGACCGGCGCTGCCTGATAAACCGGCTGAGAAGCAGGCTGCGGCCGAGGCTGAGAATTTGGCGATGCCGCAGGCCGTTCTACAGTTGGGGCAGCCTGCGTGACAGGCGCTGCCGCACCGCATTCGGTACAGAAGCGAATGCCGTCTTTCAGTTCAGCGCCGCATTGCGTGCAGTTTGCCATATAGACACCTCACTTTTCTTTCTAAATCTCCGTTACTTATATTTCCATCACGGTATAGTCTTCTGGAATTACGAAGAGACTGTCATCCACCTTGTCGGTGGCTTCCACAATCTTCATGACCGCTTCCTGTCCCTCAAAGGAACTGATGATATAGGCAAGGTCGTCGCCGTCGAAGCAGTAGATGGCAGAGGCACCATCCACGATCAATTCCTCGGTATCATAAGTCTTGCCGTCGATCTCCCGGGTGCCGATCTTGAAGCCGCCCATATCCACATCGCTTTCCTCCAGCACCGCACCGGCGATGGTCTGGGCGTTGGCCTGAAGGGACATCTTTATGACCATTTTGCTGGCGTGGTCGATGGTATACATATCCTCGCCGACCATGATATTCACGCCCAGGCTGGCACCGCCCATTTTGGTTTCAGAATAGGTCCTGTCCCCGTCGCTGGCGGAGATGACGGATATGATCTGTCCTTCCATCTCCATCTCGTATTCCATATACATCCGGCCGTCGGCAAACCGGCTGTAGAATTTGCCCGTCTTTGTGCCGAGGAAGCCGCTCAGGTCGATGGGGTCGTCACCCTGCTGGGTGTCGGAATCAGGAACAGGCATAATGCTGAGGCTGGCCGCACCGAACACGTCCAAGAGCTGAACGTTGACTCCGTTGGCGGTGCGGTCAATATAGCCGTACTGTTCATACTTCTCTACGCAGTCGTCACCGAAACCGGCATCTTCAAGGAGCTGGGCGTAGGTTAGCCCCTGCTCTATATCCCACTTCAATTCGATGGCGAAGAGTTCGCCGATCTCGCCACTGGTGAGCACCTTGCCGCCGCAGTCGGGAGCAGGCACCAGCTTGGTGTAGTCGTTGTCGGGCCAGTCCAGAGGCAGGCCCGAAGTGGGAACGGGTGTATCCGCTTGTTCTTCCTCACCGCTCTGCTGCGTGTCGGGTGCCGTGGTTTCGTTATCCTTATTGTCTGGCTGGGAAACATCGGAAGACGGAGTCTCCTGCTGCTGGCTGCTGGCCGGGGTCTTATCTTCGGCACTCGACGGAGTTTTGTCGTCACCTCCACCGCAGGCGGCAAGAGAAAGCACCATCACAAGGGAAAGCAGCAAAGCAAATCGTTTTTTCATGGTCGTTTCTCCTTTCCGTATTCTCAAAACAGCATCATTAAAACAGTTTGGTCCCGCAATCACCGCAGAACTTCATGCCAGGTGCATTTTCCTTGCCGCAGTTGGGACAGAGATTCCGCTGGGGCTCGGTCTGCACTTCGGGAACTCTTGTGCCGCAGGAAGGACAGAACTTAACGCCCTCAGGTAATTCCTCGCCGCAGCCTGCACAAGTTGGCTTTTCGGCGGGCCCCAGCTCGGGCAGCTTTGCTCCGCAGCCTGCACAGAACTTGGTGCCCACATCGTTCTGGTGACCACAGCTTGCGCAAACGGCACTCTCGGCGGCGGTCTGTTCAGGTAACTGCGCTCCGCAGGAGGGACAGAAGGTCTTATCGGCAGTAGTGGGTTCCCCGCAGGAGGGGCAGACTTTCATGTTCTTTGCTGCCTCGTTTGCCACGTTCATCATGGCGCTTTTGAAGTTAAAAAGGGCGCCGGTCAGATTATTTGTGGCCTGCTGGCCCTGCACAGGCTGCTGTCCTGCCGCCTGATTGATCGTGTCGGCGGCCTGGTTTACTCTGGGAGTGATGGTCTTTTCCGCTACCCGGTCAGCTGCAGGCTTGACAGCCTGCCCCACTGCCTGTCCAATGGCGTTGCCGATACCACGGCCAATGCCACGCTCAATTTCTCTTTTCAACCAACTCATAGTTCAAACCTCCTGTTCGGTCATAATTCTTGTTACATCGGTGCGCCGCAGTTTCCGCAAAAGCGGGTGCCCGGCTCGTTTTTTGTGCCGCACTGTCCGCAGAACACCGGCTTTGCGGCAGGCTCGGCGGCGGGCGTCACAGGAACGGATGCAGCAGCCGCACCGGCATAGGCAGGCTGAGGATCTTCTGCCTGTCCCTTCTGAAACAGCTCCTTGAACTTGGAAGAGATGCCGCACAGCTTGGAATACAGGTCAAAGGTGATGACAGTATTGGGAGCCACCTGCATGTAGCTCACCATCATCTGACACATGATGTAGCTGTCAAGGAAAGCAAACTTGACCACCCAGGCGATCAGCAGCGCCAGCAGGAAGGCTGCAAATCCCGACCATTTGAAGATCTTGAACAGCAGGCCCACAGGAATGAAGATGACCAGCGTCATGACCACCATCAGACCGATGGTCTTGGCCATGGTCTTGGCGGCGTCCTTCAGCAGGGTTTTCCAGTTCTGCGCATAGATGACCACGCCGTCGGCGGCGCTCTTGAATGCGCCCTGCTGGGGATTGTAAAAGGTCCATCCGAAGCAGCACTCGTCGATGTAACCCAGGGAAATGCTGACGAAGAACTTGGCAATACCGGAAACGGCTTCCATGCCGGGAATGAAGTCCAGTTTATTGCCCAGCTTGTCGATGCCGTTCTGGATCTGCTTCACAGCACCGGTGACCAGCTTATCCACGGCAAAGTAGATATTGGAGGTAGCAAAACGCTCCGTCACCAGCTGCTTACCGTAGTTCACCTGATTGGCGGGCACCTGACCTGTTTTCATAGCTTCGGCAATGACGGCGATGTGTCCTGCTTTCACCAGATAACCAGCATAATGCATCAGCGCAAGTCGAATCACACCGGTGCCGCCGAGCCAGATGATGAAAGTAACCACCATGCCGCCGTCACCGAACAGCCAGCCGATGCCCATCAGAATGGCAAAGAGGATCACCGACAGCAGCACCGTCGCGCCGCCAAGAGCCAGTTTTGCCATGCAGAAGGGGCGTGTTTGATTAAAAAGTTGTTTTGCAGTCATGGAATGATCCTCCTTTTCTCTGTGTTGATGGGTTTATTTTACTCCGTCTTTGTGCCGCACTCACCGCAGAACCTCATGCCGTCTGCAATAGTCGCGCCGCAGTTGGGGCAGAGCCTGGGTTCGGGCGGTGCAGGAATCTCCAGCTTATTGCCGCAGTTACAGCAGAACTTGGTACCGGGATTGTTTGCGGTACCGCAAGCTGTACATACAATACCTGCAGGAGCGTCAGAAGTGGCAGGTACGACCGGCGCTGCGGCGGCAGCTCTGGCAGCTTCGTTCTCGGCGCGGATGCGGTCGATCTCGGCCTGGGCTTCACCGGCGGCATCGTAATGCGCCTTGGCGGCAGTGCAGATTTCCAGAACCTCCGGCGCGATCTCGTCACCGTTGAGCCAAGCATTGTAGTAGAATTCGCCGATCTTTTTCAGTTTTTCGCCTGCAAGGTTCTTTTCGGAGTTGACCTTGCTCTGCAGTTTTCCGGTTTCAATAGCATCGGTGGTTTTATCGCCGATGTTCTTAGCGAAGTCGCTCAGTTTATCAAATAATGCCATGGTGAAAGCTCCTTTCTATTGATACATTTTTTCCTATTGTTATTCTCGTAGTTTCATCCCGCACTGGGGACAGAATTCCATTGCTTCGGTAAGTACGTTTCCGCAAGCAGAACACTGCTCGTGTCTCTCCAGATATAGGTCATACAAGGTTTTGTCCGGCAGGCGATGTCCGCACTCGACGCAAAAGTTTTTTTCGAGCGGCGCCGGAGTGCCGCATACAGTACATACCCGAAGTTTTTTCATAGCTGACGGGCCAAATCCGTAGTACGCCATATTCTCCTGGCGACTGCGTTCCAGCTTCTCGATAGTCATCATACCACCTCCCCGTAACGGAGACGTGTTCCGCAGGCATTGCAGTATCGGTCGGAAGGAGAGATCGCTATACCGCAGTGACTGCAGTAGTTGGGCTTTTCCTGCCAGGGTGCGCAATCCACACACCGGAGCATATCTGCGTTATACATGGGATCGCTGACCCATTTTCCGCATTTGCCGCAGCGGTTGAAATGCTGTCTGCCCTCGGTTTCCCATGCGGTTTTCAATTCTTCTTCCTGGGTGTTTCCTCGAATCGGCTTTGTGGTACATAGTGCCATGCCGGACACATCGCAGAAAAAGCGATAACGGCTTCCTCCTGAATCGGCAATGACTCTGTACTTAGCGGTTGCATGGTCCTTCATTGCCATTTGCGAATACCTCCTTCCTCCGCAGAAAGCTTCTCACATTTTGCCAAACGAAACCTTGAATTTTTCAAGTTTTTGTGTTCTAATAGAAATATAGAAAAACTCGTACCATCCGGCCGTGACCTTTCGTTTCTGTAACTTATGGCTCAATGATACGAGTTTTTATAAAAACTGTCCCCATACCAAACCCCAAAAAGGATGGGAAAAGGAGAATTTTTTCTGCTCTTTTTTCAAAAAAGGATGGGATTTGGGATGGGAGACGCGGCAGAACGGAGGAATACGCTATGAAAAAGGCAATCGCGCTGCTCCTGACGCTGGTGTTCCTGTTGGGGTGCCTGTCCGGGTGCGGAACCACTTCTCCGCTGAATCCTAAAGAGCCTGTGACCCTGACCATGTGGCACAATTACGGCGGGGATATGCAGCAGGCCATGGACTATCTGATCGACCAGTTCAATTCCACGGTGGGCAAAGAGCAGGGTATCGTCATCGATGTTACCGCCATTTCCTCCAGCTCCGAACTGAACAAGAGCCTGACCATGATCGTCAACGGTGATCCAGGCGCGCCTGATATGCCGGACATCTTTACCGGCTATCCCAAGCTTGCCATCCAGTTTTGGGAAAAGGGGCTGCTTACCGATTTGGACAACTACTTCACCGAAGACGAGCTCTCCGCTTATGTTGAGGCCTTCGTGGAGGAAGGCCGTCTGTCGGACGGCGGCTTGTATGTGTTCCCCATTGCGAAGTCCACCGAGGTTCTCTATGTCAACCAAACCTTGTTCGATCGCTTTGCCGATGCCACCGGCGCGTCCGCGGATATGCTCTCCACCTTTGAGGGGATCGCGGAGCTTTCTCAAATGTACTATGAATGGAGCGGTGGAAAGCAGTTTTATGCGGCAGACTCCTGGTTCAACTTTGTCGAGGTCGGCATGGCACAGCTGGGCGGCAGCATCTTTGAAGGAGAAGCGCTTTCTCTGGATGGCGACGGTTTCGCCCATATCTTTGAAACGGTCTACGCCCCTGCGGTCGAGGGTGGCATTGCCATCTATGACGGCTATTCCTCCGATCTCTCCAAAACCGGTGACCTTGTCTGCTCCACCGGCTCTTCTGCGGGTATCCTGTTCTATGGCGACACCATCACCTATGCAGACGGAACGGTTGAAAATGTGGAGTACAGCATTCTCCCGTATCCTGTTTTCGAAAACGGCACAAAGACCGCCCTCCAGCGCGGCGGTGGTCTGATGGTAGCCAAGTCAGAGGAAAAGAAGGAATATGCCGCAGGCGTATTCATCAAATGGCTCACGGC